>NZ_JBFRJZ010000026.1:0-141092 GCF_041469125.1 Vibrio sp. 10N.286.51.E5
CTCGCATCTCGCATCTCGCAGTATGTTACAAGCAATAAAAAGCCCCGCAAGCTTTCACTTGCGGGGCTTTTTTAGCTAATTGAGAAAAGGGCTAATTACTTACCAGCTTCTTTTTCTGCTTTAACTTTTGCAATCACTTCGTCAGCAACGTTAGTTGGACATGGTGCGTATTGTGCGAATTCCATAGAGAATTGGCCACGACCAGAAGTGATAGTACGTAGGTGACCGATGTAGCCGAACATCTCAGAAAGAGGTACGTCAGCTTTAATACGAACACCAGTAACGCCAGCTTGTTGATCTTTGATCATGCCACGACGACGGTTAAGGTCACCGATAACATCACCAACGTGATCGTCTGGAGTGAACACGTCAACGTTCATGATTGGCTCAAGAAGTTGCGCGCCAGCTTTAGGCATAGATTGACGGAATGCGCCTTTCGCTGCGATTTCAAATGCGATAGCAGATGAATCGACTGCGTGGAAACCACCATCGAAAAGTTCAACTTCAACGTCTAGAGTTGGGAAGCCAGCTAGTACGCCGTTTTCCATCATAGATGCGAAGCCTTTCTCAACTGCAGGCCAGAATTCTTTAGGAACGTTACCGCCCACAACTACAGAGTTGAACTTGAAGCCAGAACCTGCTTCGCCTGGTTTGATACGGTAATCGATCTTACCGAATTGACCAGAACCACCAGATTGCTTCTTGTGCGTGTAGCTATCTTCAATTGCTTGAGTGATAGTTTCACGGTAAGCAACTTGAGGAGCACCTACAGTTAGGTCAACGCCGTATGTACGCTTAAGGATATCTACCTTGATGTCTAGGTGAAGTTCACCCATACCTTTCAGGATAGTTTCGCCAGTCTCTTCGTCAGTCTCAACTTGGAAAGATGGATCTTCTGCAACCATTTTACCGATAGCGATACCCATTTTCTCAGAACCGCCTTTATCTTTTGGAGATACAGCGATTGAGATTACTGGAGTTGGGAATACCATTGGCTCAAGCGTTACTTGGTGCTTAGGATCACATAGAGTGTGACCAGTTTGCACGTTCTTCATACCAACGATCGCAATGATGTCACCAGCTTGTGCGCTAGTTAGTTCGTTACGGTCATCAGCTTGCATCTCAACCATACGGCCAACACGTTCAGTCTTGCCAGTGAATGAGTTAAGAATCGTGTCACCTTTGTTCAGTTTACCAGAGTAAATACGAACGAAAGTTAGAGCACCGAAGCGGTCATCCATGATTTTGAATGCAAGCGCTTTGAAAGTCTCATCTGTAGAAACGATAGCGTGTTCGCCAGTTTCTTCACCGTTCTCATCCATTAGAGGCTGAGGGTCAACTTCAGTTGGTGCTGGTAGGTAATCTACTACAGCATCAAGGATAAGTTGCATACCTTTGTTCTTGAACGCAGAACCACAGAACGTTGGGAAGAATGCGATATCACGAGTACCTTTACGGATACAACGCTTAACGTCTTCAATAGAAGGCTCTTCACCTTCCATGTAAGCTTCCATTAGGTCATCGTCTTGCTCTACAGCAGTTTCGATTAGCTCTTCACGGTATTGCTCAACGTCATCAACCATGTCCGCTGGAACATCTTTGATTTCGTAGTTTTCAGGAAGACCAGTGTCATCCCAAACGTATGCTTTACGGCTTAGTAGGTCTACAACACCAACGAACTCGTCTTCACGGCCGATTGGTAGAACCATTACTAGAGGAGTTGCACCTAGAACGTTTTTAACTTGGTCAACAACGTTGTAGAAGTCTGCACCCATACGGTCTAGTTTGTTAACGAAGATCAGACGAGATACTTCTGATTCGTTAGCGTAGCGCCAGTTAGTTTCTGATTGAGGTTCAACACCACCAGAACCACAGAATACACCGATACCGCCATCAAGAACTTTAAGAGAACGGTATACTTCAACTGTGAAGTCAACGTGTCCAGGAGTATCGATAACGTTTAGACGGTGATCGTTCCAAAAACAGCTTACAGCTGCTGATTGGATAGTAATACCGCGCTCAGCTTCCTGTTCCATGAAGTCAGTCGTTGATTCGCCATCATGTACTTCACCAGTCTTGTGGATTTGACCAGTTAGCTTAAGGATACGCTCAGTGGTAGTTGTTTTACCCGCATCAACGTGCGCGAAAATACCAATGTTTCTGTATTTCGATAAATCTGCCATTGTCTTACTCTGTTAATAGGATATAAAATGCGCGCAGAGTATATCACAATCTGTGAAGACTGATAGCTTTGCATGCATTTGGGACTAAAAAACTTTGCCTTTTTCTAACATATAGAAAAAGGCACTCAGTAGTAACAATCTAAATGATTGTTAATTATAGTGCTAACCTAAAGCCTAATCGGCGTTAAGGTTAGGCTGAATTGCTGCTGTATAGAGTAGCTGAAGTGAGTTCAATTACAACTCATCAAAAGCATTAATTGCTTCCGATAATTTTTTCACACCGTGGATCTGCATTCCTGGAATGCCACCTTTAGGCATGTTAGCCGCCGGTACAATCGCTTTCTTAAAGCCGTGTTTAAATGCTTCATTTAAACGCTCTTGTCCGCTCGGTACAGGTCGAATCTCACCCGCTAGGCCTACTTCTCCAAATACCACCACATCTTTTGGTAATGCGCGGTCTCTGAAACTAGAAAGTAGAGCCATCACCAACGCAAGATCAGCACTGGTTTCGGTTACTTTAACACCACCGACGACATTCACAAACACATCTTGGTCAGCCATTTGTAAGCCGCCGTGTTTATGCAGCACCGCTAATAACAAAGAAAGCCTGTTTTGCTCTAGGCCGACAGCGACGCGACGTGGGTTAGCCAGCTGTGAATAATCCACCAGCGCTTGGATTTCGACAAGAAGTGGACGCGTCCCTTCCCACACCACCATGACAGAACTGCCCGAGGTTTCTTCTTCACCACGAGACAAGAAGATAGCGGATGGGTTGCTGACTTCTTTTAGCCCTTGGCCTGTCATCGCAAACACACCCAGTTCATTCACTGCACCAAAACGGTTTTTGTGGCTGCGTAGCGTTCTAAAACGGCTATCGGTTCCGCCATCTAATAAAACAGAACAGTCAATAATGTGCTCAAGTACTTTTGGCCCTGCTAAGGTGCCGTCTTTAGTTACGTGTCCAACTAAGAACACAGCAACGTTATTCTGCTTCGCGTATCGCGTTAACGCCGTTGCCGACTCACGAACCTGGGCAACACTGCCCGGTGAAGATTGAACATCAGCTACATGCATAACTTGGATTGAGTCGATGACCATGATCTTTGGCTGTTCTTTTTCAGCAACCTGGCAGATCTTATCAACGTTGGTCTCAGAGAGCATCTTTAGGTGCTCTTTTGGCAACCCAAGTCTAGAAGCGCGCATTGCAACCTGCTGTAGGGATTCTTCTCCGGTTACATAAAGTGTCGGTAATTGAGAAGAGAGCTGACACATGGTCTGCAATAACAGCGTTGATTTACCTGCCCCAGGGTTACCACCAATCAGGATCGCAGCGCCAGGAACAACACCACCACCAAGTACGCGGTCTAGCTCTTTAAAGCCACTGCTAAAACGTGGGACTTCTTGCAGATCGATTTCTGACAGCGTTTGAACCGAAGATTCAGTTGCACCGCCCGCATAACCACTCAATCGTTCATTACGTGCGACCTGAGGTGAAGCGGCTAACCTAACTTCTGTAATCGTGTTCCAAGCACCACATGCATTGCACTGCCCCTGCCAACGTGGAAAATCGGCACCACAGTCATTACACACATAAGCTCGCTTTGCCTTCGCCATAAAACCTCAATAATTTACTCAATTACACAATGATGTTGTCAATTTGTGACTTATTTGACCGTACGGATGAAAATAAAAGTTGCAGTCATACCACTTATACTTAAAGATCGATTTAAACTAGTCGATAACATAAACGCACCGTCCATTCTAACAAGAAAAGTATGCAGCAATCTGAAATTCTATCTGTAGCAGAACGTTTAATCCCGGCTTACCACGCCGAAGATTTCGAATTCCTTCTTTCTCAAATGACAGAAGGGGAATCGCCGTCTCTGAAGCTGCTCGTTAAAATGGAACTGAATCGTATCATGGCTCCGTGTACAAAGAGCATTGATTTACGCGGGCGTATTGATAATGAGTGTCGTCAGTTCACTCTCGATGGCCGTAAGCACTGGCTCGATGATATCGCTTTAAACGCATATCAACGTGGTACGAAAAAGTTTAAAGGTTACACAGAAGGCGCATGGGAGTTAGTAATGACTCCGCGAACTCAGCCTCTGAGCGTTGTTAAAACATCTTCTCAAGGTAACCACGACATTACTAGCGCCAATAGCCCGTACGAAGCGGAAGCTATTAACCTAGGTTACGACTTAAAACGCCAAGAGAACAGACTCAAGATTAGCTCGCAGGTCGAGATCACCACATCGAAAGGGCAAAGCCTACATGGTGTAACGGTTGATATCTCCCCGTCGGGTGCAAAGTTCAAAGTACCGAGCGCCTTTCGATACAACCTCGGCGAGATCATCAGCGTTAAGTTCTCAGAGCTTATCGAAAAGTCCCAAGAAAACGATGTTAACCAAGCGGTTGAATTTCGTGTTTTGGGTATCGACGAATCTTATGAGAACAACGCGGTCAAATTTCTAAGAACCATCAAGGTAAGCGACAACAATATTGTGGCTCGCTTACTCGATGAGTCTTTAAATAGCACCAGTAAGAAAACCAGCCATGAGAATCAAGATAGGATTATTCGAACTCGTACTCGAGGAATCGAACATACCTATCTAAAGCATACTTGTAACCTACCCCTGTTTTTCAGCGGCAGCGAACTAAAGCTTGCCCTACTGACGGATAACAACCATCCATTATGGCAATATTGGCACGACGAACGAAATCAACAAGCGCTGGGTACCCTGTTCAACGAGCAACGTATGAACCTGTTGGCGAAACCAGGAGTGAAGGGAACCAGTAACGTTATCTACTCTTTTACCCATGAACACCAAAACAAGACCTTGTTCTATTCAATGATGCTGCCTGAAGCCTCTCGTGAACAAAGACAGCTGTTCTGGCACATCGGTGGCAAACGTAAAAGTTGGAAGGCGTTCAAGTTCTCGGTTTTCGAACTTTCAGACACTGAGCGACAAGCATTAGCTAAACACTCGGATACGCTGGCTCAAAGCTCAGCTCAACTGACGCATTGCGGAATCTTGCAAGAGATTGGCGATCACGAAAGTGCGGCGGACTATCTTCTGAGTGAAAAGCCACGCATTCCAAGCAGTGAATTGAACCGCTTCCGTCACCCGCGTACTGTCGTCGGCAATATTCAAAGCATCTACTTTGACTCTCAGACTCGTCGTAAAGAGCCGAGATACCAATTTAAGTCACCGTTGCAACTTACATCACAAGATGGCGCAGCGGCGAACGGACACACCTTAGATATTTCGAAGCGTGGACTGAGCATTAGCCTTGAACACCCAATGGTACTCAAGATTAATGATCCGGTATTAGTGAGCTTCAATGAACTGCAGCTCTATGACAAGAACCTGCCACTGAGCACAGTGCCTTACCACGTAATTCGAGTGAGTCCGAATGGTCGCAACGTGCAGTTGGTTATTGCCGAGAACGCCAAGACAATGCGTACCATCGCTTTCCTTAATGGGCTTATCGATCAAAACCAAAGTAAGCTGATTAAGAAGCAAGAGATACTGCCAACACATTCGCTACTCGAATCACTGCACAACATTTTGTTGAGCAAGATGGTCAGTAACCCAATATTCATTGATAAGCCAAGTTCAACGCTGCGCTGTAAGATCATTGGTGTGAATTTCCCACTGAATAAGCATCTAACGTTACTTGCTAAACTTGGTCACAACCAAAAGTTCTCACTCGAGCCAATCTTCAAGGGTCACACCAACTCACTGTTGGCTGAGCCACTAAAAAGAATTGAAGGTGCGGAGCCTAAGCATCATGACGTGTACATTGCTGCAGTGAAGTTTGGCGACAAAATCCAGTCGGTACACACCAAGTTGGTCAAAGACTTCGCCTCAGCAAAGGAACGCATCTTATTCATCAAGAAAGCGCAGCACTTAGGTGATGTGTATGTATTGCGAGTCACCACGGCACCTATCTTTAATCCGCTAACGAGTTTATTCCAGTCGGATTTAGAAGAGCTTTCACGCATCAGTATGCATCAAGCTAAGAAGCTAGAGAATGAGGTGACGGCGTTTATCGGTTATGGCGAGATAGAGGACATTACCGATGAAGTGCTGATTCGATTGGAGCTAACACGCTAGCCTCGAGTGGCGTATTAACTTAAGCATGAAAATTGAAAAAGCAGGCTGATAGCCTGCTTTTTTTGTGTCTGAGCCACTATTGCTAAATAAGATACATAGCCAATAGCACTTAGGTATAGCCCCTAAGGTTTCGCTTGCCAGCTGATCTTCTGTTGCTTAGCCAATACACCCGACAAGATACACAGCACACCGCCTAAACCTGCGTAACGAACAGCAGTTTGAGCTTGCTGCTCTACTTTTGGTTTTGCGTGGTAGGCAATGCCTAAACCTGCAGAGCCCATCATCACCAAGTCATTGGCACCATCACCAACGGCAACGGTATTATGTAGTTCCAATTCGTACTCTTCAGCCAACTCTACCAAGATATCCGCTTTGGTCTGCGCCGAAACAACATCGCCTAAGACTTCACCCGTCAACTTACCGTTGACGATCTCAAGCGTGTTTGATTGAGCATGGTCTAGATCAAGGGTATCTTTCAGGTAGTCAGAGAAGTAAGTAAAACCTCCTGATGCAATCGCTGTTTTCCAGCCAAGCTTATTTAGAGTATTCACCAGCCCGACCAAGTCTGGCATGAATGGCAATGACTGACGCACTTGCTCTAATATCGACTCATCCGCACCTTTCAGTGCTCCTACTCGTTGGCGCAGGCTCTGTTCAAAGTCGAGCTCGCCTTGCATCGCTCGTTCTGTGATTTCAGAGACTAACTCTCCCACTCCAGCTAGCTTGGCAATCTCATCAATGCATTCAATTTGAATCGCTGTGGAATCCATATCCATCACGATCAAACCTGGCTTAGATAAGTCTGGGACCTCGCTAAGGCAAGCATAATCAAGCTTTAGCGCTTGGAGGATTTCTTCGTGTGCTGGCGTTAGATTGCCTGACATCAAAGCCACTTCATAATGCCCAACCTTCCACGTATCGAGGATGGTGTTGTAAGTGCCAGTGAAAAAGTCGATGTCATCGAAAGATTGTGGAGATAGGTACTCACCAAACACAATCCAATTGGCCTTGGATTTAGCGAGTTGAGAAGCGAAACGAGTCTCGGGGAGTCGAGTTAATAATGTCGTATGCCTTTTTATCGGCAGATATTTCTGATCGTCCATGTGTATGATTCCTAATTAACTATGCTAAACGTTAACCTATTGCAATTTGAAAACGCAAGTCTCAATATGTCTTAATCATAACATTTGTTTATTTCAGGCTTCGTTAAACATGAATGAATCATTGTTCTCAATACGTAACGCTTTACGAATGCTAGCCCTCATTTTGTTGGCTACCATGTTCGTTGTAACGATTAAAAATACGGTCGTGATCAGTAAAGGTAACGAGAAGATCCAAGCAAAACAATTGGAAACTCTTACCAAGCTGCTTATCTCTCAGGCATCACTTTCAGCCAGCAAGATGATCACGCAACAAGACCAAGAGCGATTGCTTGATCTGACTAACCAGCTATCTCAAGACCGACTGGTGTTCGATACCACCATCTATGATGCAGAGGGTATTCGACTGGCTTCGAGCGAAAAAGCCCTCTCGGTACGTGAGGTTCTTGGCTTAGATACACCACTTTCAACAGCAAGTATCGGCAGACAACAGTTAGTTGAACCTATTTATTCTCCAGAGAAAACGATCATCGGCTTTATTCGAGTGACTTTTGAAACCGGTAAGATGACGGCGATTTCTGATCACCACTACCGCAAAAGTGATCGCTACATGATCGGTATGGTGTTGATGGGGTTTGTGAGTGGCGTGTTGTTCATCATGCTGATTCGCAGAAGACCAACTAAGTCTGGTGAGAACTTACTATTGAAAAATGTAAGCTCATAAACACACTAGGCTGACAATAAATACTAGACTCAGAATAAGTACAGCAATCCAATAAAAAGCCCCGACGCTCAGGCAGCAACGGGGCTTTTTGTTATCTGTTAACTTATCAAGCTAAGACAAATCAAGATTATTCTTGGTCACCAAGCAACACTGAGTCTAGTGCGATAACCATCATGTCGTTGAAAGTCGTTTGACGTTCATCTGATGTCGTTTGCTCACCAGTCTTGATGTGGTCAGAAACAGTACAGATCGTTAGAGCTTTTGCGCCGTATTCAGCACATACACCATAGATGCCAGCCGCTTCCATCTCTACGCCAACAATGCCGTATTTGTCCATTACTTCGAACATCTCTGGATCTGGCGTGTAGAACAGCTCAGCCGAGAACAGGTTACCGACTTTTACGCCGACACCGAGAGCTTTGGCTGCATCTTCTGCCGCGCGCACCATTTTGTAATCCGCAATCGCCGCAAAGTCATGATCTTTAAAGCGAATACGGTTCACTTTAGAGTCAGTACATGCGCCCATGCCGATCACCACATCACGCACTTTGATATCTTCGCTCACTGCACCACAACTGCCCACACGAATGATCTTCTTCACACCAAAGTCTTTGATAAGCTCAGTCGCGTAAATAGAACAAGATGGAATGCCCATACCGTGTCCCATTACCGAAACCTTACGACCTTTGTAAGTACCGGTGTAACCAAACATGTTGCGAACGTCGCACACTTGAACCACTTCTTCTAAGAAGGTTTCAGCGATGTATTTAGCACGTAGCGGATCGCCTGGCATTAAAACTACGTCAGCGAAATCACCCATTTCAGCATTAATATGTGGAGTAGCCATTGAAAATATCCTTAATCTCAAAACAAAAAAAGAAGAGAGAAGTTTCCCTCTCTCTTCGTTAACTATTATAGAAAGCTTGTACCGTGTCCCATTGGCGATGTACCAAAGTATGACGCTAAGCTTTGACCGATATCAGCAAATGTATCGCGACGGCCTAAAGAACCGGCTGGAACCTTCTGACCGTAAACAATCACAGGGATGTGCTCACGAGTATGGTCTGTACCTGGCCATGTCGGATCACAACCGTGGTCAGCAGTTAAGATAAGCACATCGTCTTCTTTCATCATATCGATGATTTGATTGATGCGACCATCGAAGTACTCAAGTGCCGCTGCGTAACCAGCAACATCACGGCGGTGGCCGTAAGCTGAGTCAAAATCAACGAAGTTAGTGAACACGATAGTGTTGTCGCCCGCTTCATTGATCGCATCTTTGGTTGCTTCAAATAGCGCAGGGATACCTGTTGCTTTGGTTTTCTGAGTGATGCCACAACCCGCGTAGATATCAGAGATCTTACCGATTGAGTGAACGTTACCGCCCTTCTCATCAACCAACTTCTGAAGAATGGTAGCTGCAGGTGGCTCAACAGAAAGGTCACGACGGTTACCAGTACGTTCGAATTGACCTTTACCTGGGCCAATGAACGGACGAGCGATAACACGACCAATGTTGTAATCTTCTAGCTCTTCACGAGCAATCTGACAAAGATCTAATAGGTTTTGCAGGCCGAATGTCTCTTCGTGACAAGCGATCTGGAAAACAGAGTCTGCAGAAGTATAGAAGATTGGCAGACCAGTCTTCATGTGCTCTTCACCTAGGTTATCTAGGATTTCCGTACCAGATGAGTGGCAGTTACCCAAGAAACCAGACAGGCCTGCACGCTCAAGGATGCGGTCAGTCAGTTCTTTTGGGAAGCTGTTCTCTTTGTCGGTGAAGTAGCCCCAGTCAAACAGTACAGGAACACCTGCGATTTCCCAGTGACCTGATGGCGTGTCTTTACCAGAAGACAGCTCAGCAGCGTGACCGTAAGCGCCAATGATCTCAGCGTCTGCATCCATACCAGGAGCAAAACGACCCGTAGACTCTTTGTGAGCCATCGCTAGACCTAGCTTAGACAGGTTTGGCAGTGCCAGTGAACCTTTACGATCTGCATTGTCTGCAAGACCTTGGTCACAATGATCTGCGATGTGGCCCATAGTGTCAGAACCTACATCACCAAATTTGTCTGCATCCGCTGTTTCACCGATACCGAATGAATCTAAAACTAAAATAAATGCTCTTTTCATTTTCTTCACCAACTTATTGCTCTTTGCACCAGAACTCTGTTTATCGGTATACGCGAGGCATACCGATAACGGTTATTTACACGTCTTCAGAACGAATCTGACGGTAAACGTCTGGCGTTGCTGTATATTCTCCACCCACAGTGATTGCATTTTGTAATGCAGTTGCAGCTTCTTGCCACTGTTGTTCGTTGCGAGCATGAATCATTGCTAATGGCTTATCTTCACTTGCTACTTCACCTAGGCGAATGAAGTGATCAAAACCGACGGCGTAATCAATGCTGTCAGTTGCTACGCGACGACCACCGCCCATACCAACCACAGCCATACCAATTGCACGAGTATCCATTGCTGATACCACACCGCTTTCTAGCGCGTACACTGGCTTAATAATGTCTGCTTTTTCTAGGTAGTTATCGTAGTTCGTTACGAAATCAGCTGGACCACCAAGACCCGCTACCATCTTACCAAAGCACTCTGCTGCTTTACCGTTATCCAGTACTGCCATCAGTTTTTCGCGCGCTTCGTCTGAGTCTTTAGCTAGGTTACCGAGCACCAGCATTTCAGCACACGATGCTAGAGTGATCTCTAACAAGCGAGGGTTACGGTATTCACCCGTTAGGAACTGAACCGCTTCACGAACTTCTACTGCGTTACCCGCTGAAGAAGCCAGCACTTGGTTCATGTCCGTTAGGATTGCTGTTGTTTTAGTACCCGCACCGTTTGCTACTGCAACGATAGATTTCGCTAGCTCTTCAGATGCTTCGTAAGTCGGCATGAATGCGCCTGAACCTACTTTTACATCCATCACTAGAGAATCAAGGCCCGCAGCCAGTTTCTTAGATAGGATTGAAGCCGTGATCAGCGAGATGTTATCGACTGTTGCTGTGATATCACGAGTTGCGTAAACACGCTTGTCAGCAGGCGCTAGATCGCCTGTTTGACCGATGATAGCCACGCCAGCATCTTTCGTTACTTCACCGAACACATCGTTGGTTGGTGTAATGTTGTAACCCGGAATAGATTCCAGCTTGTCTAGCGTACCGCCAGTGTGGCCTAAACCACGACCAGAGATCATTGGAACGAAACCGCCACATGCTGCCACCATTGGGCCAAGCATCAGAGAAGTAACGTCGCCAACACCACCAGTAGAGTGTTTATCAACGATTGGGCCATCAAAGTTCATGTGGCTCCAGTCAATCACCATGCCTGAATCACGCATTGCACACGTTAGTGCGATACGTTCTGGCATCGTCATTTCATTAAAAAAGATAGCCATTGCGAATGCGGCAATTTGGCCTTCAGAAACCGTGTTCTTAGCCACACCTTGAATGAAGAAGTTAATTTCTTCAGCTGTTAGGACTTCACCGTCACGTTTTCTGCGAATAATTTCTTGAGGTAGATACATTAGTGCCTCCCAAACTCTAGTGAGTATGGTTTGTAGGGAAAAGAGGTAATATGGAGTGGCTTGACGCCACTCCATCAAACAGACTTATTATGTTCAATACTCTAAATATTTGGCGTTGCAGTTAGGCGACCAGTGAGTTCATTCCTATGAGCATAGAGGCTCTATGTGATTAGGAGGAACTTACGCAGTCAACAACGCTGCGGTGTCAAATATGACGAGTAAATTAGTATGCTGCTGGATCAGCAGTCTGGTCTGTCACTTCTAATGTATTAAGAAGGTTAGTTAGTAGGCTTGAAGCACCAAAACGGTA
This sequence comes from Vibrio sp. 10N.286.51.E5, assembly GCF_041469125.1. Taxonomy (NCBI): domain Bacteria; kingdom Pseudomonadati; phylum Pseudomonadota; class Gammaproteobacteria; order Vibrionales; family Vibrionaceae; genus Vibrio; species Vibrio sp. 10N.286.51.E5. Next base: position 11,977 of record NZ_JBFRJZ010000026.1, read on the forward strand.
GTGCATGTTGTCTGCCCACTCAGCGCCTAGTAGCTCATCAGCCATTGCTAGGTATAGTGCTGCATCTTCAGCAGTACGTACGCCACCAGCTGGTTTGAAACCAACTGTTTTAGCAACGCCCATGTCACGGATAACTTCAAGCATCATGCGCGCGTACTCTGGAGTCGCGTTTACTGGCACTTTACCTGTTGAAGTTTTGATGAAGTCTGCACCTGCTTCGATACAGATTTGAGAAGCTTTCTTGATTAGTGCTTCTTCTTTCAGTTCACCTGTTTCGATGATCACTTTAAGCGTGATGTCACCACAAGCTGCTTTACACTGTTTAACTAGCTCAAAGCCAACTTCTTCGTTGCCAGCAATAAGAGCACGGTATGGGAATACTACGTCAACTTCGTCTGCGCCGTACGCTACCGCTGCTTTTGTTTCTGCAACAGCAATTTCGATGTCGTCATTACCATGAGGGAAGTTAGTTACAGTCGCAATGCGTACTTCTGGAGTACCTTGTTCACGCAACGCTTTCTTAGCTGCTGGGATAAAGCGAGGGTAAATACAGATTGCAGCGGTGTTGCCTACTGCAGTCTTCGCGTCATGACAAAGCGCCACTACTTTTTCAGTAGTATCGTCGTCATTTAGCGTAGTTAGGTCCATAAGTTTAAGTGCACGTAGAGCTGCTGCTTTTAAATCGCTCATTTCTATCTCCGATCAATATATTCAAATAGTTAACTACTTCGCCCTCCATCCAGTATAGATGGATATTTTAGTAATGCTCAGTAGCCACAAATGAACGGACTTGGTTCCCTGAAGACTTGATAACTTTCGCTACCAATTGCAATCCTTGTCACCGCACAGTACCAGTTTGGTCTATGGCACAACAAATCAGTCATATTGTGTCTAACATCTATAGCGTATCGCTAATTTTGGCTTAATCCCAGAAGAATAACGTTCGAGTTGATTTCGAGGTTACTTTCTTGCCAACAGAGACATCCTATCCCTTTAGCTTATACATTATAGGTATCCATCAATAAATTGTAGTGCTCCTTAGAACGCAAACGGTTTGTATCTCAAAAAAATATTCTAGACCCTACATCGAATCTAAGCATAAGCGCGTGCATATACTAAAAACGGCAGGCCTAAAAACAAAAAAGCCCCGCAGCAATTTCTTGCTACGGGGCGATATTATTATGGCGTCTATATATCGATTTCTAACTAATTAGAAAGACAGGAAGAAGCCAGCAATTGTTGCTGCCATCAGGTTAGATAGAGTACCAGCAATTACCGCTTTAACACCCATACGTGCGATGTCGTGGCGACGGCTTGGTGCAATACCACCTAGACCACCTAGAAGAATCGCAATTGAAGAAAGGTTTGCGAAACCACATAGTGCGAATGCGATGATAGCTTGAGTCTTCTCAGACATCACTTGGCCAGTTGCTGCAACAACTTGAGCGTTTTCACCAACGTATGGTACGAAGTTTAGGTATGCAACGAATTCGTTAACAACTGTCTTCTGACCAATGAAAGAACCAGCGATAGTTGCTTCTTCCCATGGAACACCAATGATGAATGCTAGCGGTGCGAAGATCCAACCTAGAAGAAGTTCTAGAGTTAGGTTTTCCATACCGAACCAACCACCGATGCCACCTAGGATACCGTTGATTAGAGCAATTAGACCGATGAATGCTAGTAGCATTGCACCAACGTTAAGTGCTAGTTGTAGACCAACTGATGCGCCACCTGCTGCTGCGTCGATAACGTTAGCTGGTTTGTCATCGCCACCGTCCATTTCGTCAGCGATGTTGTCGTCTGGCGTATCTGTTTCAGGCTTGATGATTTTAGCGAATAGTAGACCACCTGGTGCTGCCATGAATGATGCTGCTACAAGGTACTCTAGAGGTACACCCATAGATGCGTAACCCGCTAGTACACCACCAGCTACAGAAGCCAAACCACCACACATTACTGCGAATAGTTCAGAGTTAGTCATTTTAGGAACAAATGGACGAACAACTAGAGGTGCTTCAGTTTGACCAACGAAGATGTTTGCTGCTGCAGACATAGACTCGGCGCGAGAAGTACCTAGAGCTTTCTGAAGACCACCACCAAGAACTTTGATTACAATTTGCATAACACCAATGTAGTAAAGTACAGAGATAAGTGCAGAGAAGAAAATCAGAGTTGGTAGTACTTGGAAAGCAAAGATGAAACCGATACCGTCAACTGAGAAGTTAACTAGGCTGCCGAATAGGAAACCAGTACCGTCTTTACCGTAGTCGATCACGTTTGCTACACCAGCAGAGAAACCTGCAAGTAGATCACGACCCCAAGGGATGTAAAGTACGAATGCACCAAGTGCGAATTGGATAGCGAAAGCGCCACCCACTGTTCTTAGATTAATAGCTTTGCGGTTGTCAGATAGTAGTACTGCGATTGCGATCAGTGCAACCATTCCGACTAGGCTCATAAACAGGCTCATAGTTTATGACTTCCTTATTAGTTATTTATTGGCGTGTTACAAAATGGGGCTATAAAGCGGAGGCAATTATACTCATGCGACCACTAATAAAGTAATGCCGTCCTCACACTTTCGTAGAAGATTCATGTACCATTCACGCGCAAATGTGACCCAAATCACAAGCTCAGTGCAATTTACGCAAACGATAAACAAAAACCTTCGATTTTATTCACATATACCGAATGCGCGATGGCTATTTTGCCAAATTTGCGCTGCAATCGATTGCTTTGGCTCTTTTCTAAGCAAAAAAAGTTCATTTAAGATCGTAACTAAATATTTGGAATGATTAACATTTCCTTGGTTTCCATACATGGGCATGTCCGGAGCATCCGTTTCCAATACCAGACATTCAAGGGGCAATTTTGCGATGGTTGTGCGTGTTTTTTGCGCTCTTGGGTAAGTTATCGTTCCACCGACGCCAATATAGAAACCGAGCTTGATCCACGCCAAAGCTTGCTGTTCACTCCCAGAAAAACCGTGAATCACACCACCTAAGGTGAACTTATGCTGCTTTATTAGCTCGATAAGTCGGTTGTAAGACTTCCTCTCATGGATGATTAAAGGCAGGTCAAACTCCTTCGCAAGCTCCATTTGTTGGATGAAAAAGCGCTCTTGTTTCTCTCGTTCAACGTCCACAAAAAAGTCGAGCCCGCACTCACCTATCGCGACACATTGGCTGTTTTTTGAAGCGAGTAATTGGCGAAGTTCCGAAAATTGTTCGTCATTGGCCGGTTCTAAAAAGTAAGGATGGAAGCCTAATGCATAGTAAATATTGGGGTGAGATTGAGCGATTTCATCGAGCTTCCTCCAGTTACGTTGGCCGATAGAAGGGATGATTAACTTCTCGACTTGCGCTTGTTTCGCTTCTTTAAGATAGCCATCAATAGTTTGATCAGGTGTAAAACCTTGCTCAAACGCCTCAAAATCCGCGTGGCAATGAGTATCAAACAGCGGAAAGTCACTTATTTGCTGTGTCACTTTCCCTACTCTCCATTTGTTTCCCTTGAGGATCACGACGATAAGCAACACAACTGCGCTTGTTTTCAGGCGTTAGCCCAAGCTCTTCACACCACTTATCATATCTTTTAACCCAAGTTTTTATCCAACCCAACATAACTGCCTCTAACCTCAGCCTTTAAACCTCAAATAAAACGCATTAAAAAACGCCTATTGCAGAACAATAGACGTTTTTGTTTAACTCTAATAGATCGCGGAGAAATTAGTGCTCGCGCGTCGCTCGGAATTGAACTTCAGGGAAACGTTCAGAAGCTAGGTTCAAGTTCACCATAGTTGGTGCGATGTAAGACAGGTTGTCACCGCCATCTAGCGCTAGGTTAGATTGGTTCTTACGTTTGAATTCTTCTAGTTTCTTAGCGTCATCACATTCAACCCAACGAGCTGTTGCAACGTTAACACCTTCGTAGATAGCTTCTACGTTGTATTCCGCTTTCAAGCGCGCTACAACCACGTCGAACTGAAGCACACCAACCGCACCAACGATCAGGTCGTTGTTTTGCATAGGACGGAATACTTGTACTGCGCCCTCTTCTGAAAGCTGAACTAAGCCTTTTAGAAGTTGCTTCTGCTTAAGTGGATCGCGCAGGCGAATACGACGGAATAGCTCAGGTGCGAAGTTAGGGATACCAGCGAACTTCAGGCTCTCACCTTGAGTGAAGGTATCACCAATCTGGATAGTACCGTGGTTATGTAGACCGATAATATCACCCGCGTATGCTTTTTCAGCACGTGCACGGTCACCCGCCATAAAGGTTACCGCATCAGAGATACTTACACTCTTGCCTGTACGAACATGGTTCATCTTCATACCTTGGTTGTAAGTACCCGAAACGATACGCATGAATGCGATACGGTCACGGTGTTTAGGGTCCATGTTTGCTTGGATCTTAAATACGAAACCAGAGAACTTCTCTTCTGTCGCTTCAACATCACGCTCGTTCGCTTGACGCGTTTGAGGTGCTGGAGCCCATTTCGTTAGACCATCAAGCATGTGGTCAACACCAAAGTTACCCAATGCAGTACCGAAGTAAACCGGCGTTAGTTCACCCGCTAGGAATAATTCATGGTCAAACTCAGGACAAGCACCGATAACAAGCTCTAGCTCTTCACGTACGCTTTCCGCAAGATCAGCACCTACTGCTTCATCTAGCTCAGGGTTATCTAGACCTTTGATGATACGAACTTCTTGGATCTCGTGGCCGTGGCCAGATTCATACAAGATCGTTTCATCACGGTGAATGTGGTAAACACCTTTAAACTCTTTACCGCAACCAATTGGCCATGAGATTGGAGCACAAGCCATACCTAGCTCGCTCTCTACTTCATCAAGCACTTCCATTGGGTCACGAACGTCACGGTCAAGTTTGTTCATAAACGTTACGATTGGCGTATCACGCAGACGTGTTACTTCCATTAGTTTACGAGTACGATCCTCGACACCTTTCGCAGCATCGATAACCATCAAACATGAATCAACCGCTGTTAGCGTACGGTACGTATCTTCCGAGAAATCTTCGTGTCCTGGAGTATCTAGTAGGTTTACTAGGCAATCATTGTATGGGAATTGCATTACCGACGTAGTTACCGAGATACCACGTTCTTTTTCCATCTCCATCCAGTCAGATTTAGCGTGCTGGTTAGAGCCACGGCCTTTTACGGTACCAGCTTTTTGAATCGCGTTTCCGAATAAAAGAACTTTTTCAGTAATCGTGGTTTTACCCGCATCCGGGTGAGAGATAATCGCAAACGTTCTACGTTTGCTCACTTCTTGTTGGAAAGACATAGTCGCCCTTTGCTGATCTAAAGCGTAAAAAGGGCAAGTAGATAATACTTGCCCTTGAATTCTGTGTGCGGATTATACAGAAAGCGTGTCACTTTCTAAAGGGTCAGTTTACACCCTATTTTTCGTGTACTCTCAGCTTAACTAAACGACATAAAAAGATAGCTCATAATGATGGCGTCTTCGTTGCCTTGCTTGGTTGGATAATAGTTACGACGGCGATCAACTTCATTGAAACCGGCCTTTTCATAAAGATTAAACGCATTCACATTACTTTCGCGAACTTCTAGCCAAGCGCTTTCCGCGTCGGCTTGCTCACACATATCAAGGAAATGTTCAGTTAACGCTTTTCCATACCCTTTGCCTTGCTGGCTTGGGTCAACGGCAATATTAAGCAGCGTGACTTCGCCAACGATGTTTTGCGCGAAGAAGTACCCGACCACTCGCCCATCGACTTCAAGAACATGATGACAAGCGCCTCGGCTATCAAGATCTCGGATCATGTTTTCAGACCAAGGGTGAGAATGCGCGGCCTGCTCTATCTTCCAAATGGCGTCTAGGTGTTGTTGTGAAGTCGGTAAAAATTGATTAGTCATAAGCACAAATTTGTTGCCATAAGTCGCGGCGGTGTTGGTTGTTACCGTTAATGTCAGACAGTAATGGCGATTGAAGTGTTTTAGCCTTCAGCTCTTGAGCCGACTCACAACCAGCAAACCATATCCACTCAACCGAACCTAAATCCACAGTAGACAAGTGTTGCGGTTGAAGGTGTAAAGCCTGAGATAAGTCGAGCTTGATACTTTTGAGTACTCGCTCAAACATCACGGCGAGATCTTCCTGAGGTTTTTCAGGCGAAACCAACAGTAACTTGCAATCGCTCGAGAGCGGAGTCAATTCAGATTCATAACCTGCTAAACGCTCTGGGTGACTTAGTTCCCATTGGCTAATGCCCATCTCATGTAGGTATTGCGCGTGTGTTTGTGACATATCTAGCGGTAGTAACCTTAAGTTTATTGGAGCCAAAGTTTATTGAAACCAGAAGTTTGTTAGAACTAGTTTTGTGAAAGCTGCCTCTATTGAAAGAGCGCTTATTAGAGCAGGGCTGATACTAACAAAAAATAAAGGAGCATCAAGCTCCTTTATTTAGACTAAATCAGTTTGTATCTTGTTGCGTGATAAATCAGCTTATAAGTCGTTGAACTCAGGACTGTAAGCAATCTCACCAGAATGCCCTGCAAGCGCACCTTCAACTAACTCGATAGCTTGGAAAGCTCCTTCAGGTACATCCCAAGTGCAGCTCAAACCAAATTCACTCGCAGCCTTGAAACCAAAGCGACCGTAATAGGCAGGATCACCAAGCACGACACAGGCTGGGTAACCAAAATCAACCAAAGTAGAGAAAGCATCTTCAACCAGTGATTTAGCAATGCCTTGGTTGCGGAACTCTTCTTTCACAGCAAGTGGTGCAAGCCCCTGCCAGTTGTGATCGTCACCTTTAAGGGTAATTGGGCTAAACATCAGGTGACCAACCACCTCGCCTTCGTCAGAGCAAGCCACCAGCGATAGCGTTAAATGACTATTCTCACGCAAGCTCATAACCAAATTAGCTTCTGCATCCGTTTCAAAAACAGATTTCAATAGACGATCAATGACAAGTATATCTGCCGGTGCTTCAGTTCGAATAAGCATTCATTACCTCACTTTGTGTATCTGGGGATTGTACTCCCTTCTGCACAAAATCAGCTAATTGATTTAACAAAGTTTTCATAGGAGTCGGCAATAAGTCCAAATCTACGCTATCCATCAAGTTTTTGACCTCTAAACCGAGCTCTGTATCACCTTCAATAGACAGTCGACGTTGGAAGAAAAGCGTATCTGGGTCTTCTTTACGTCCCGCAATCAACACAAGATCGTTAAGATTGCCGCTAAAGCTTACATCTTCAACCACGTCTTTATCAGCTACAACCAGTTGCTCATTTTTGTAGCTAATACACCAACTTAACCCCATGTCTTTTATTGAGACTTTCAGCCATTTGTCTTCTAAAAACTCAAAGTCACCGTCCTCTAAAGCTTCCTTGAATACATTCTTCAGCGCCTCCAATAAGGCTCTTTTTTGTACTGTTTTAGGCAATAACTGGACTGGAGATCGCAAAATTGATGCGGCATTTTGAACTAGTTGAGTGCGAATCTTGTTTATCACGTGACTTATCCGTAACTTTGTCAATAATATGGAATGCATCATAGATGATGTTGAGATCTCAGTTACTGTTATGTATCAAATTAACTTCTGTTTGATACTCGACCTTTAATATCCTGAAAATCACAGTTATAGTAACTCAGGTAATGAGAATTACAGCGGATCGCTGCACTCACAGGTAAATATCGATAGCCACACAAAAAGTAATAAATATTTATCGATAGTGAATATTCAAGCTCTTGGAGAATTGGTAGTACTTTGATGCCTCCCCAACAACTACAACATTGGTTTACCCAGCTAACTGCAAATAGTCCGTTCTTTTTTGCAGTACTTGATGCTCAACATAACTATTTTATGGTGAATGAGCGTTACTGCGATATTGCTGGTTTGAGTCAAACAGAGCTTGCAGGCATGAATGATCGCCAAACATTGGGCGAACAGTTCTACCAACATCTCAAACCTTACTATGAGCGTGCATTCAGTGGCGAAACGATTGAGGCCGAAGTCACCCTCAACGAAACAGACCTCGATACCAGCCTTCATTTCAGCCTATCTCCGCTTACCAATGGCAACAAAACCGACTACATCGTCTTTCACGCCTTCGACACATCAGAAAACCAAGTACTTGTCCGTTCTTTAGAAGAATCCGAAGCCAAATTCCACAAACTATCTCAACTACTCCCTGACGGATTACTGCTCGTTGAAAGTGACTATATCTTGTCATCTAACCCAGCAGCAGCGCGCTTGCTTGGCTTTAACTCAACCACAGAGTTAATTGGTGAAGAGTTGGGACGCCTATTTATCGATGAACAAACCAAAACAGTCTTCAATAATAACCTCAGCTCTATTATTTCTGAGTCTGGTTTGGTTTGCTTAACGGGTGCACGATGCGGCTTTGAACGTAAGGTTCAGCTCAACATCGACTCCACCACTGTTCTTGGAAGCAACACTCAGTTGGTGCTTATCCAAGACGCACAAGAAACCGCAAAACAATACACACCAGCAAACAGTGAAGATGCCTACATAGATGCACTGACCAAACTCTACAATCGAGTTGGGTTTACTAAGCGTCTTGAGCAGTTCATTCACAACGATACGCCGGTGGTGATGCTCTACTTAGACATTGATAACTTTAAAAATATCAATGACTCACTTGGTCATCACATCGGTGACAAGGTGATTAAAGAGGTCGCTTCGCGTCTTAAACGCTTACTGCCTCGTAAGGCCGTGATTGGACATTTAGGCGGGGATGAGTTTGGTATTATCCTTCCAGAACCTGAACATCAGCGAACACCTGAAATGCTCGCTGAAAAGATCATTTCCCTGATCAATCAACCCTTCGATCTTCACCACTTTAGCAAGCGCTTAGCCTGCTCTATTGGTAGTGTGAGCTTTCCTCAAGATGGTACTGATGCTCGTATCTTGCTGCAAAATGCAGACACAGCAATGTATGAAGCGAAAGATCGTGGTCGTAATCGTCTGATCAAGTTCAACGAACAGATGAATAAAGAAGCGCGTATGCGACTGTGGCTTGAGATAGAGCTCCAAAAAGCACTGCAACAAAATGGACTTGAGGTTTGGTATCAACCGAAAGTGAATGCCCGTGATTTCACCATCAACGGCGCTGAAGCTCTGGTACGTTGGAAGCATCCTGTCGAAGGTTATATCAGTCCGGCCGCGTTCATTCCTGTGGCGGAACGAGCAGGGCTTATTGAACAACTTGGCCGAGTGGTAATGCGTGAAGTGTTTGCTACGGTTAAGCGCTGGAAGATGCAAGGTATCCTTCCAGGTCGTGTCGCGATCAACCTATCTCCAGAACAGTTTGGTAACCCAAAGCTGATTGATTATATGGAAAAATTGCTGCGTTCGACCGAGCTTGATCCAAGTGCGATTACGTTTGAGCTAACGGAAAGCGCGGTAATGAGTGATAGTGAACACACACTTCAAATGCTTAACGCCATCAAGAAACTTGGCTTTGCTCTCTCAATTGATGATTTCGGTACAGGTTACTCTTCACTGTCTTACCTTGCTCGCTTCCCAATTGATGAGCTTAAAATAGACCGTGCTTTCATCTCTGATATCGATACCCTACCAAAGCAAATTACCGTAATTGAAAACATCATCAACCTAGGTAAATCTCTCGATTTGACCGTGGTTGCAGAAGGTGTCGAAACCAGTGAGCAAGCGACTCTGCTGTCTAACCTCAACTGTAGTTCGATTCAAGGCTTCCACTTCTATCGTCCGCAACCAAAACAAGATGTCGAAGAGTTGTTTGCTCAAAACCGCCGTCATAAGAACTGATTAGACGATTCCAATACGCACCTCATTCAAAACCAAAGCAACACACAAAACTACCACTCGTCAGTACCTCAAACGGAGTAAAAGCAGATTTATCCATCTAAACCTGCCTTACATCAATTCCGTCATTCACAATTCTTCATAAAATGCTCGCTTCAACTTAATTCTACTGGTAGTGAGCAAATGGAACTCTTATGCCCAGCGGGTAACTTACCTGCTTTGAAAACCGCTATTGATTGTGGTGCGGATGCTGTCTATATCGGATTCAAAGACGATACCAATGCCCGACACTTTGCAGGCCTAAACTTTGCGGGTAAAAAGCTCGATCGTGCTGTGCAGTATGTGCATGACCACAACAAGAAAATTCACGTTGCCTTAAATACTTTTGCTCACCCAAATGGCTTCGAACGCTGGACAAATGCCGTAGACAACGCCGCAGCACTAGGTGTTGATGCGCTGATCATTGCTGATATCGCAGTGCTTGAGTACGCAGCAAACAAATATCCAGAACTAGAATTGCATCTATCGGTTCAAGCTTCTGCAACCAATGCGGCTGCAATCGACTTCTACCACAAGAACTTCAATGTAAAGCGTGTGGTATTGCCTCGCGTATTGTCAATTCATCAGGTCAAACAGCTTTCTCGTAACATCACCTCTGACGTTGACCTTGAAGTATTCGCTTTTGGTAGTTTGTGCATCATGGCAGAAGGTCGTTGCTACCTCTCTTCATATATGACCGGCGAATCACCCAATACCGTTGGTGCTTGTTCTCCAGCAAAATACGTTCGCTGGCAAGAAACAGAAACAGGCCTAGAGTCACGCTTGAATGAGATTCTTATCGACAAGTACGTAGCTGGCGAAAACGCGGGCTACCCAACGCTGTGTAAAGGCCGCTTTGAAGCAGAAATCGATGGTGAGCGTAAACGCTATCACGCACTTGAAGAGCCAACCAGCCTCAACACGCTGTCTATGTTGCCTGAGCTATTTGCTGCCAACGTTGCCTCAGTGAAAATTGAAGGTCGCCAACGTAGCCCTGCTTATGTTGAACAAGTCACTCGCACTTGGCGCGCAGCTATCGACCGCTACTTAGCGAACCCAGAACAATACCAAGTGGAACAAGCTTGGAATGCGACACTGGCGAATGTATCTGAAGGTACACAAACCACGCTTGGCGCTTATCACCGTAAATGGCAATAGAGCCAAATGGAGAACTCAATGAAATACGCATTAGGCCCTCTACTTTATTTTTGGCCAAAACAAGACGTTGAAAGCTTCTATGAGCAAGCGAAATCAAGCTCAGCCGATATCATCTACCTAGGTGAAGCGGTGTGTTCAAAGCGTCGTGAGATGAAAGCGAAACACTGGATGGACATTGCTAAAGAGCTGTCGGCTTCAGGTAAGCAAGTCGTACTTTCCACCATGGCATTGCTAGAAGCACCAAGCGAAGTCAACATCATGAAGAAGTACATCGATAACGGTGACTTTGCGATCGAAGCCAATGATGTGTCTGCTATTCAACTGGCCAGCGAAAGCAAAGTACCTTTCGTGGTTGGCCCGGCAGTAAACACCTACAACGCACGCACCCTGAACCTGTTCTTGAAACAAGGTATGACGCGTTGGTGTATGCCGGTTGAGCTTTCTCGCGAATGGCTAAGCAACGTAATGACCCAGTGCGAAGAGCTAAATATTCGTAACAAGTTCGAAGTTGAAGTGTTTAGCCACGGCTACCTGCCGCTTGCTTACTCAGCACGCTGCTTTACCGCTCGCGCTGAAAACAAAGCTAAAGACGATTGCGAAACCTGCTGTATCAAGTACCCAACAGGGCTACAAGTAGAAAGCCAAGAAGGCCAATCAGTCTTCAACCTTAACGGTATTCAGACGCAATCAGGCTACTGCTACAACCTAGTCAATGATTTACCGAACATGCACGACCTGGTTGATGTGGTTCGTTTAAGCCCTCTCGGTATCGATACCTTCTCTGAAATCAACAACTTCAGAGCAAACGAGCAAGGTCAAAAACCGATGAAAATTGAAAGCCGCCAATGTAATGGGTATTGGCATCAGCTTGCAGGTTTAGACGTTAAGAACATCTAGTTCCTCGCATTGGACTAACCAGTAACAAATACAAAAAAGGTCTAGCATTCGCTAGACCTATTTTATTCGACTTAAGAAACGCGACCTATGCCGCCGCGGTTTCCATCGATGAGGCATCGAGCTTCTTTATATCTTTGTAGAGCATCACCATCACCACCACACTTAGCGCGATGTTAGACAGTGGGTACGCAATCCAGATCCCCGGCACACCGTACAACTTAGGCATGATATACAGGAACGGCAGTTGGATTAGCATATTGCCTATCGTTACAAACATCGCCTTGCTGCCCTTGTTTACCGCTTGGTAATAAGCACCCGCTACCACTAAGAAACCGTCCAGCGCCAATGCAAACATGTGTAGTCGAATACCCAACACCGTGTACTCAACTAACTGAGGTTCGTCTGAGTTAAATACTGATACAAACTCACGTGGGAACGCATTGAGAAGCAGCACGAACGCCACACCAATCAATACCGAACTCATCATCGCAATCTTAAGTAGCTTGCGGATGTTTGCTTGGTTACGCGCACCATGGTTGTAGCTCACCAATGGTTGCATGCCGTTGGCGATACCTTCAGCCGTGAGATAATAAACCGTCACGATGTAGCCCAAAATCGCGTAAGCACCGATCATCAACTGGTCGCCATATTGAGAGAACAACGCATTGTGCAACGCCACCATCATCGAACCATAAGCGTACATAAAGAAGCTTGATGTACCAATGGCGAAGATTTGTGGAATCACATCCAGCTTCAATCTCAACTCATTCCAACGTAAACGTAGGTTTGCTCGACGCGAGAAGAAGTAAGCCAAGCCGAGAGCCGTTACTACAAACTGGGCAATCGCTGTTGCTAATGCTGCACCCATCAACTCCCAGCCATAGAGAGCGATAAACAGGTAATCGAGCACGATATTAATCACCGCACCAACGATCATCAGTATCGTCGCTAAGTTCGGACTGTCATCGTTACGCAGTAGAAACGGCATCGCGATCGAACCTAGCGTGAAGACACTAGCACCAATCAGAATGTGTAAGTACTGCAGACCAAGTTCATACACTCGCCCTTCAGCGCCCTGCCAAAGCAAGAAGTTATCAGCAAACAAGAACAGCAATGCAGAGACAATAGGCGTTATCGCTAACAACAAGGTTAAGCCCGTTGCTAAGATCTGCTTAGCGCCTTGAGTATCTTTTTCACCTTGGCGAATCGAGACAAGCGCACCTGTGCCCACACCCACCAACATACCAATACCAAGAATCGAACCAATCACAGGCCACGCAACATTGATACCTGCAAGTCCATCAGCCCCCACATAGCGGCCAATGAAGATGCCATCCACCACTTGGTACAGGCCATTAACCAACATGGCCGCCACGGTAGGGATTGTGTATCGCCAAAATTGACGACTAATTGAGTTACTCATTTCTTACTCTACTTTCATTTGTGAGTCGCATATCAACAAGATATGACTCGAAAAATTAGTTAACAAGGCTAACTAAATATCTAAATTATTTACTTTAAAGCTTTATTTAATAATAGGTTTAACTGCTGAGATTCTTGCTCAGACAAACGGCTTTCCAGTATCTGTGCCATGACCTGATAGATCTTACTTTCTTCTTCCAAGCCGACTTCCGCTTTGCTGGTCAGTACGACCAACTTAGACCTCGCATCTTCGAGCGAAGCTTTACGCTCAACGAGACCTTTTCTCTCTAACCTTTGAACCATAGTAGTTGCTGAAGGCTTGGTTACTTGCATTTCAATCGCCAGATCTGTCAATCGGATCGGTTCAGGAGAGGCTTGAATGACCTTCAAATAGTCATATTCATTGAAGCTCAATTGGCAAATAGGATCTTCATTTACCTGAGTGCGCCATATCTTAGAGGCGAAGCGCTCAATCTTTTCTAAATTCTGGTTCAGCATACTCACCTAATCAAAGAATGGCATTTAGTTAGCAAGGCTAACTATTTTAGTGTTGTTTAAATAAAAAGCAATCAAAACGAGATGAAGATCATAAAAAAGGAGCATAAAAAAACCGCTGACAGGCAGCGGCTTTTCGGAATCAAAATGTGTTGCTTACTTAGCGTTAGCTTCTTCTTCGGCCTCAGCTAACTTAACTTGTGCTAAGTGCTCAGCTTTAAGCGTGGTGAAGATACGGCTTAACTCTAAGAAAGAGTAACGGTGTTCTACGTATTCATACACGTTAAAAGAAACCGCTAACTTGTACAAAGAGATAGCATTCGCGTAATCACCATTCATATGGTAACGCTTAGCAAGGTAGAAGTACGTCTCTGTTAGACGCTGCGCAAGTAACGTGTTGTCACGAGTACCGGTTAAGATCGCCTTGAAAGCCTGCTCTTCAGTAATGTCATCAAGCATAATCGCGACTAATACCCAACCCCACTGCTCATCACGGCTCTCGTAACGTTTTTGCAAATCAAGCTTAGCCTGCTCTGGCGTCAGCTCATGCTGAATGATGTACAACCACAGAGCGCGAAACGGATCGCTAGGATCGTCGGCATAGTGCTTCATCATCTCTTCATTGGCTAAGTCGTAACGCTCGCCATAGTAAAGCGCGATAGAGCGGTTCCTTTCTGCGTAAGAGTTTGCAGGATCAAGCTCTAACGTAGAATCAAAAGATTCATAAGCCGCATCAAACTCCCCTACCTGCGTAAAGTAAACACCCAAAAGATTGAAGATATCAGGTTGAGCAGGGTTCAATGAAAGAGATTGGTTGAAGTCGAGACGCGCGAGATCACGCAGGCCAACACTGTCGTAGTAGTTACCACGTTCAAACAGCATCTTAGCTCGAACTTCATCGTTCAAATCTGGGCGCTGTAATAACTGACTAAGACGTGCAATTTGAACTTCTTGCTGAACGCTTGGTTGCAGTGGCACAGCCATCGGTGGATAAACCCAACTTGAGGTGTTATCTGATGTTGTCGCACAACCTGTTAGTACAAGCAGTAAACACATACTCGCGGTTTGAAACCATTTCACAAATAATTACTCCTGTTATGACCGCAATAAAAAAGGGGAGCGATATGCTCCCCTTTATAACATGCTTTGTTGACGATAGGTTAGAAATCACTAAAAAGCGATATCACCATCGACACACTGAGAATTACTCAGCAGCAGGTGCTTCGCCTTCAGCTGGCGTTTCAACTGCTTCTTTCATGCTTAGACGTACACGGCCTTGACGGTCAATTTCAAGAACCTTAACAGGAACTTCTTGACCTTCAGTTAGGTAGTCAGACACTTTCTCAACGCGCTTGTCAGCGATTTGAGAGATGTGTACTAGACCATCTTTACCTGGAAGGATAGTAACGAATGCACCGAAGTCAGCTAGACGAGCAACTTTACCTTGGTAAATGCGACCAACTTCAACTTCAGCTGTGATCTCTTCGATACGACGGATAGCTTCTTTAGCAGCTGCGCCTTCAGTAGCAGCAATCTTGATTGTGCCATCGTCTTCGATTTCGATTGTAGTACCAGTTTCTTCACAAAGAGCACGGATAACTGCGCCGCCTTTACCGATAACATCTTTGATCTTATCAGAGCTGATTTTCATTGTGTGGATACGTGGAGCGAATTCAGAGATATCTTCACGAGCACCAGAGATAGCTTCATCCATTACAGAAAGGATGTGCTTACGTGCTCCTTGCGCTTGGTTAAGTGCAATTTGCATGATCTCTTTAGTGATACCTTCGATCTTGATGTCCATTTGAAGTGCAGTGATACCAGCGTTAGTACCTGCTACTTTAAAGTCCATGTCACCTAGGTGATCTTCGTCGCCAAGGATGTCAGAAAGAACAACGAAATCGTCGCCTTCTTTAACAAGACCCATTGCGATACCCGCAACAGAAGCTTTGATTGGAACACCAGCATCCATAAGAGCTAGAGATGTACCACATACAGAAGCCATTGAAGAAGAACCGTTAGATTCTGTGATTTCCGATACAACACGAACTGTGTATGGGAATTCTTCAACAGAAGGCATTACTGCTTGGATACCACGTTTAGCAAGCTTACCGTGACCAATTTCACGACGCTTAGGAGAACCAACGAAACCAGTTTCACCTACACAGTATGGAGGGAAGTTGTAGTGTAGAAGGAAGTTGTCTTTCTTCTCACCCATCAGGCTGTCGATGATTTGAGCATCACGTTGTGTGCCAAGCGTTGCAGTAACAAGTGCTTGAGTTTCACCACGAGTGAATAGAGAAGAACCGTGTGTACGTGGAAGAACACCAGTACGTACGTCTAGCGCACGAACCATGTCTTTTTCACGGCCATCGATACGTGGGTTGCCAGCGATGATGCGGCTACGTACTACGTTTTTCTCTAGAGAACCAAGCATGCCACGGATTTCGCGCTCATCTAGGTTTTCGTCTTGTGCAATTAGAGCTTCAACAACGTCGTTCTTGATTACGCCAACTTGCTCGTAACGAGCCATTTTCTCAGTGATCTGGTACGCGTCAGATAGACGAGTTTCAGCAAGTTCAGCAACTTGAGCTTTAAGCTCAGTGTTAACTGCTGGTGCTTCCCAGTTCCAAGATGGAGTTGCAACTTCAGCAGCAAACTCGTTGATTGCTTTGATTACAACTTGTTGTTGGTCGTGACCGTAAACAACAGCTGAAAGCATTTCTTCTTCAGATAGGTTATCTGCTTCAGATTCAACCATAAGTACTGCGCCTTCTGTACCAGACACAACTAGGTCTAGTTTAGAGTTTTCAAGCTCAGTATTTGATGGGTTAAGAACAAGTTCGCCGTCGATGTGACCAACACGTGCAGCACCGATAGGACCATTGAATGGAGCACCAGAGATAGCAAGCGCAGCAGATGTTGCGATCATAGTGATCATGTCTGGGTTTACGTCAGGGTTGATAGAAACAACCGTAGCGATAACTTGAACTTCGTTTTTAAACGCACTTGGGAAAAGTGGACGAATTGGACGGTCAATCAGACGAGCTGTTAGTGTTTCGCCTTCAGATGGACGACCTTCACGCTTGAAGAAACCACCAGGGATTTTACCCGCAGCGTATGTACGCTCTTGGTAGTTTACTGTTAGTGGGAAGAAGTCTTGACCTGCAACTGCTTCTTTCTTAGCAACAACAGAAACGAATACTGAAGTATCGTCCATAGTCGCCATTACAGCAGCAGTAGCTTGACGTGCAATTACGCCCGTTTCTAGAGTAACGGTGTGGTTACCGTACTGGAACGATTTTACAACTGGTTTTTCAAACATTGTATATCCTTAGCTCTAAAGTCAGACTTTAGATTAAGTGAATAATGACTCAAGACATTACCAATCGCGACTAGTGAAAAGGGACTTAGGATGGTGACTCTTTGTATGTGTTCATACGCCGAATTAAGACCAAATCCGCCTTTGAATAGTCGCGACCTATTGGCCGACATCTGTGACTGTAATCTCTTGAGAGGTTGATTGCCAAACGCTGAAAACGCTATAGGCGGGCGTAGTATAAACTATTTTTATTAGGAGATATATTTCCTATCAGAAAAAGCCAGATGATATTCTGAGCATCCAGCCTAGCATTTTCTTACAGGCACAAAAAAAGGAGCATAAATGCTCCTTTTCTTCAAACTGTCTTTGCAGACATCGCTATTAGCGACGTAGGCCTAGACGCTTGATTAGGTCTTGGTAACGAGCAAGGTTTTTGCCTTTCAAGTAATCAAGAAGCTTACGACGGCTAGAAACCATACGTAGTAGACCACGACGGCTGTGGTGATCGTGTTTATGCGCTTTGAAGTGACCTTGTAGGTGGTTGATAGAAGCAGTAAGTAGTGCTACTTGTACTTCTGGTGAACCTGTGTCGCCTTCAGATTGTGCGTATTCTGCAACGATTGCTGCTTTAGTTTCTGCATTCAGAGACATAATTCTCTCCTGATAAGAGTAAGTTTATATTTGTAGCAGCCAATCTCTGATTCAGCCGCTACGCGAGCCGAGGATTATAGGGAAGTTTGTCAGTTGGTGCAATAACAATCGAACCCATTAAAAACGAAAAAAGCGAACCACCTAAATTAGGCGTTCGCTTTCTATCTTATTTGCTCGCTTTTCACGACTCAGCGCTAAGATCCGATGTAAGCGCTACGCTTGTGGCTCTTCATCTCTGAAAACAACCAAACGCTTCGGTGCAACTCGGCCATCTTCAGCAATCTGAGCTACGCCGACAAACAGCTTCTCTTCGCCACTTGTCATACGAACCGTGCCTTCAGTTGGCGCACCAGCAACCTGAACTGGCATACCGTGCTGAACTAGGTCAGTCAGTTCCGCGTTCAGGTTTACTTCTGGTAAGTCTTCAACGGCAGTGTCCATTGGCATCAGCAGTGGATCAAGCAGCTCTTTCGGTGCAATTTCTTGCGCCTGTGCTTGCTCTAGGATCTCGTTTAACTGCTCCAAAGTCACCATACGCTCGTATGGGTACTTTGCGACACCTGTACGACGAAGCATGGTCACGTGAGCACCACAACCTAGCATTTCACCAAGGTCGTCGGTAATTGTGCGGATGTATGTGCCTTTCGAACAGTGCACTTCCATTTCAACTTCATCACCTTCAAAGCGAAGCAGTTCAATAGAGTACACAGTGATCTTACGAGACTCACGAGGAACCTCGATACCTGCACGTGCGTATTCGTACAAAGGCTTACCTTGATACTTCAATGCCGAAAACATTGATGGTATCTGATCGGTTTCACCCTTGAAGCTCGCAATGCAACGTTCAAGCTGTTCTTGAGTCACGTTAACATCACGTGTCTCTACCACTTCACCATCAGAGTCAGAGGTATTGGTACGCTCACCAAGCTTAGCGATAACAACGTAGCGCTTATCAGAATCTAGAAGAAACTGAGAGAACTTCGTTGCTTCACCAAGACAAATTGGCAGCATGCCAGTCGCAAGAGGATCCAGAGCACCGGTGTGCCCTGCCTTCTCTGCAAAGTAAATACGCTTTACTTTTTGCAGTGCATCATTAGACGAAATGCCAGTCGGCTTATCTAATAGAATTACCCCGTTGATAGGGCGACCTTTACGACGGCGAGCCATTACTCTTCGCCCTTAGACTGAGCTTCGTCAGTGCGGCCAGCTTCTTCTTGCTTACGCTTATCATCGTTCAGAACTTCACTTACTAGGTTAGACATACGCATGCCTTCTACTAGTGTGTTGTCGTAAGTAAAACGAACTTCAGGCGTTAGACGGTGGCGAATACGCTTACCAAGAGCCATACGAACTGGCACTTCATGCTCTTTAAGAGCTTTAAGGCATGATTCAGGAGTTTGCTCACCAACACACAGGAAAGTCACGAACACTTTTGCGTAAGCAAGGTCACGAGACACTTCTACGTCTGAGATAGTTACCATACCAATACGTGAGTCACGAACTTCACGTTGTAGGATAAGAGCAAGCTCTTTTTGAAGCTGCTGAGACACACGTTGTGTGCGGCTAAATTCTTTTGACATTTTCTTTTCTCACTTAGAAAGATGGGGGGCTTGGTAATTACCAGCCCCCCATGGTGTATTCAACAACCGATTACTTATTACCTTTACTAGTAATGTTAGTAACCTTAGTCAATATGTCGAGTCGTACAGACTGATTAGTCTAGAGTACGTTTAACCTCAACGATTTCGAATACTTCGATCTGGTCACCAACGCGAACGTCGTTGTAGTTCTTAACGCCGACACCACACTCGTAACCGTTCTTAACTTCTTGTACGTCATCTTTAAAGCGACGAAGTGACTCTAGTTCACCTTCGTAGATAACAACGTTTTCACGAAGTACGCGGATTGGGTTGCTACGCTTAATCGTACCTTCAGTCACGATACAACCAGCGATTGCACCAAGTTTAGGCGACTTAAATACGTCACGAACTTGTGCAAGACCAATGATCTCTTGACGGAATTCAGGAGCAAGCATACCGCCCATCGCCTGTTTAACTTCGTCAATCAGTTGGTAAATGATTGAGTAGTAACGTAGATCTAGGTTTTCGTTCTGAACCGTGTTACGCGCAGTTGCGTCAGCACGAACGTTGAAACCAAGGATGATAGCGTTAGAAGCTGCAGCAAGAGTTGCATCAGTTTCAGTAATACCACCAACACCAGAACCTACGATGTTCACTTTAACTTCGTCAGTAGACAGTTTCAGTAGAGAGTCAGCAATCGCTTCTACAGAACCTTGAACGTCAGCTTTAAGTACAACGTTAAGCTCAGCAACTTCGCCAGCCGTCATGTTCGCGAACATGTTCTCTAGTTTCGCTTTTTGTTGGCGAGCTAGTTTAACATCACGGAATTTACCTTGACGGTAGTTCGCAACTTCACGTGCTTTACGCTCATCACGTACAACAGTCGCTTCATCGCCTGACGAAGGAACACCAGAAAGACCTAGAATTTCTACAGGAATAGATGGACCTGCAGTTTCGATGTCTTTACCGTTTTCATCACGCATTGCACGAACACGGCCGTACTCTTGACCACAAAGAACGATATCGCCTTTGTTTAGAGTACCAGACTGTACTAGTACTGTTGCAACTGGACCACGACCTTTATCAAGACGAGATTCAACAACAACACCAGACGCCATGCCTTCTTTAACCGCTGTAAGTTCAAGAACTTCAGACTGAAGAAGGATAGCTTCTAGAAGACCATCGATGTTTGTACCCTGTTTAGCAGAGATGTGAACGAAGATGTTCTCACCACCCCATTCTTCAGGGATAACGTCGTATTGAGCTAGCTCATTCTTAACGTTGTCTGGGTTTGCACCCTCTTTATCGATCTTGTTCACAGCAACAATCAGAGGAACGCCTGCCGCTTTCGCGTGCTGGATTGCTTCGATTGTTTGTGGCATTACGCCATCGTCTGCTGCAACTACAAGTACAACGATATCTGTCGCTTGAGCACCACGAGCACGCATAGCTGTAAACGCCGCGTGTCCAGGAGTATCAAGGAAAGTGATCATACCGTTGTCAGTATCTACGTGGTAAGCACCAATGTGCTGCGTGATACCGCCAGCTTCGCCAGAAGCAACGTGTGCTTTACGAATGTAATCAAGTGTTGAAGTTTTACCGTGGTCAACGTGACCCATGATAGTAACAACAGGAGCACGACCTTCAGCGATAGCATCGCTATCACGGTCAGCTAGTACTGCTTCTTCAAGTTCGTTTTCTTTACGTAGGATTACCTTGTGACCCATTTCTTCAGCAACAAGTTGTGCTGTTTCTTGGTCGATCACTTGGTTGATAGTCGCCATAGCGCCCATCTTCATCATTACTTTGATAACTTCAGTTGCTTTAACTGACATTTTGCTAGCCAGTTCAGAAACAACGATAGTTTCGCCGATAGCAACGTCAGATTTAGCAACAGTTGCTGACTTATCGAAGCCTTGCTGCATTGAAGTTGGTTTAGCAAGCTTACCTTTACCGCCACGACCACGCTGGTTACGACCACCACGGTTGTTTGCAGGTTGGTTAGCAGGAGCTGCTTTCTTCTTGCGACGACGAGGTGCTTTCTCATCTTTCTTATCTGCCGCATCTTCAGCTTCACGAGCGTAAGTAGAAGTAGTCACATGGTAATCCGCAGATTTCTCTTGCTCTTTCTTCTTCTTCTCTTCTTCAGACCAACGTTCTTGGTTCTCTTCTGCTAACTTACGAGCTTCTTCAACAAGCTTAGCTGCTTCAGCTTCTGCTTTACGAGTTGCTTCTAGCTCTTGACGAGCTTTAAGTTCATCCGCTTCTTTTTTCGCTTGTGCGTTAGCGTCTGCATTTTTTGAATTCATGTCTTTTTTAGCCTTTTCAGCTTGTGCGCGTTGAGCCTTCTCTTCAGCTTCACGTTTTGCATCCGCTTCACGTGTTACTTTTTCTTCAGCTTCGCGCTGTGCTTTCTCTGCAGCATCACGTTTCGCTTGCTCTTCAGCATCGCGTTGTGCTTTCTCTTCCGCTTCACGATTAGCTACTTCCTCAGCTTCACGTTTCGCTTCATCTTCAATAGTGCTGCGCTTCACGTAAGTACGCTTTTTACGTACCTCTACTTGAACATCCTTACTCTTACCGCCTCCAGCGGCAACACTTAGCGTGCTGCGGGTCTTGCGTTGAAGAGTTAAACGAGTCGGTTCTGTTTCGCCTGAAGTATCGCCGTGCTCCTTTTTAAGGTGCGTTAGCAATGTTTGCTTCTCTGAATCAGTCACTTGATCCGACCCTGCTTTCTTCATGCCTGCATCAGCAAGTTGTTCAATTAAGCGGTCAACTGGCGTACCAATCTCTTCACTCAGTGCTTTAACTGTTAATTGTGTCATACCGCTTTCTCTCCTTGCTGAATTATTCTTCGTCGCCGAACCAACAGATGTTACGCGCAGCCATAATTAGCTCGCCTGCACGCTCTGCAGTTAGGTCTTCGATGCCTTCTAGTTCATCAACGCCTTGGTCAGCTAGGTCTTCCAGTGTCGCAACGCCTTTTGCTGCTAGCTTGTAAGCCATTTCACGCTCAAGACCTTCAAGTGCAAGTAAGTCTTCAGCAGGCTCAACACCGTCGAAAGTTTCTTCTTTCGCTAGCGCTAGAGTAGTCAGTGCGTCTTTTGCGCGGTTACGTAGTTCTTCAACGATACCTTCGTCTAGACCGTCTACTTCAAGAAGCTCGTTCACAGGAACGTATGCTACTTCTTCAAGCGTAGAGAAGCCTTCTTCAACAAGCATTTGAGCAAAGTCTTCTTCAATGTCTAGGTGCTTCATGAAGTTTTCAATAGAAGCAACTGCTTCTTCTTGGTGCTTCTTCTCAAGATCAGCAACAGTCATTACGTTCAGTTCCCAACCAGTAAGTTGAGACGCTAGACGTACGTTTTGACCGCTACGGCCAATCGCTTGTGCTAGGTTATCCGCTTCAACAGCGATATCCATAGAGTGTGCGTCTTCATCAACGATGATTGAAGCAACATCAGCAGGAGCCATTGCGTTGATTACGAATTGAGCCGGGTTATCATCCCAAAGAACGATATCAATACGCTCACCACCAAGATCGTTAGAAACAGCTTGTACACGTGCGCCACGCATACCAACACACGCACCAACTGGGTCAATACGTTTGTCGTTTGTTTTCACAGCGATTTTAGCACGAGAACCAGCGTCACGTGCAGCACCTTTAAGTTCAATTAGCTCTTCACCAATCTCAGGCACTTCAACACGGAATAGTTCAGCTAGCATTTCTGGCTTCGAACGAGTAACGAAAAGCTGGAAACCACGAGCTTCTGGTTTAACTGCGTAAAGAAGACCACGAACACGGTCACCTGGACGGAAGTTTTCACGAGGAAGTTGGTCATCACGAAGGATTACCGCTTCAGCGTTGTTACCTAGGTCTAGAATAATAGTGTCACGGTTAACTTTCTTAACTGCGCCAGTTACTAGCTCGCCTTCGTTATCGATGAACTGCTCAACGATTTGAGCGCGTTCAGCTTCACGTACTTTCTGTACGATAACTTGCTTAGCCGTTTGAGTCGTAATACGGTCAAACGTTACTGATTCGATATCATCTTCAATGAAACCGCCAAGTTCGATCTCTGGGTCATCGTACTTTGCAGCTTCAATAGAGATTTCTTTTGTTGGGAATTCAACTTCCTCAACAGCTTCCCAACGACGGAAAGTTTCGAAATCACCCGTTTTACGGTCAATTTCAACACGAACTTCAATTTCTAGTTCGCTTTTCTTTTTTGTTGCCGTTGCAAGCGCGATTTCAAGCGCTTCAAAAATACGCTCACGAGGAACTGCTTTCTCATTTGAAACAGCTTCTACTACCGCCAAAATTTCTTTGTTCATTAATCTAGCCTCTTAAGCTCTTCTCTCTAGGAGAACTAAAATTTAGGGATCAGGTTAGCTTTCGCAATATTGCTCAGGACGAATTCTTCTTCTTGTCCTTCAACCAATACTTTCACTGTCTCGCCTTCGATAGATTGGATATCACCTTTCCATTTACGACGGTTGCCGACAGCCATTTTCAAAACGATGCTTACCTCGTGACCAATAAATTGTTGGTAATGCTCTGCTTTGAACAGTGGTCTCTCTAAACCTGGTGAAGACACTTCAAGGTTATAAGCCACTGAAATTGGATCTTCAACGTCCATTACGGCACTTACTTGGTGGCTAACTTCAGCGCAATCATCTACATTGATACCGTTTGGTGAATCGATGTAAATACGTAGCGTTGAGTGCTCACCAGCACGAATAAATTCTAATCCAACTAACTCATAACCTGATGCTGCTACTGGAGCGTCAAGCATTTCAGTAAGTTGTCTTTCTAAACCAGTCATTTAACCACTCCAGAAACAAAAAAAGGGCTCAAAGCCCAATTTAAATTCCAAGCAAACATTATCTAAATACATTTACAAATGCTTAGATAACAAAAAACCCCGTATAAGCCGGGGTTTTTGTTGCTGGACCCTTATATGTTAAGTGCCATCACATTCGATATCGCACCTAACTCACAGTGAGGTTCACACTGTGCAAACTTGCTACCAATACAAGCTATATAATAGCATTGAAATTGGTTGCGGGAGCCGGATTTGAACCGACGACCTTCGGGTTATGAGCCCGACGAGCTACCAAACTGCTCCATCCCGCGTCCGACTTGCGAGCATTATACGCCCAACAAGATGTTTTACAAGTTTGTAAACATGGTGCCGAGAGAGGGACTCGAACCCTCACACCCTAAGGCACTAGCACCTCATGCTAGCGTGTCTACCAATTTCACCATCTCGGCATCAAATCTTTACAGATTATTGTGGAATTTCGTCGCCTTGCGCCGGAACTTCACTCACTGCATCATCAGCTTGTTGAATCACCTGACCTTGGGTCGGGTCAATCCATTGTGACTCAGTTTTATGTGTAGACATATTACCAAGCACTAAGCTAAGGATAAAAAATGTAGTTGCAAAAATTGCAGTCATTCGGGTAAGGAAATTTCCTGAGCCACCAGCACCAAACACAGTGTTTGAAGCGCCAGCACCGAAAGAGGCTCCCATATCTGCGCCTTTACCTTGTTGAATCAACACTAGGCCAATTACACCAAGCGCTGCCAACAGGTAAATCACAAGTAGAACTGTAAACATTTTTCCACCTATGTTCCTAATTGTTGAGCCAGCGCCGTTCATAAAACTATTTTTAAGAACAAGGCTAGCGACCTCCTAACTGAAGGCCGAGCAATACTAGCGAATGCGACGATGGCTGACAAGGAGAATTTGCTAAAAAATAAGCCTTTACCAAGTGAATGGTCAAAAAAAGGTCAAAAGCGACACAAAACTCATTTATGTCTCTTTTGACCGTTATATCTTTTGACCGTGATATAAGTCAACCACTTCTAATCACAAGCGCTATTCGCTGCGCCAGCTAAGTAAAAGGTTAAATTAGCAGTTTGCTTTTACTGCATCTGCAATCTTAAGCGCTGATGCTTGAACAAGCTCTGCATCTTCGCCTTCAACCATGACACGCAGTAGTGGCTCGGTACCAGACTTGCGTAATAGTACACGGCCTTTCTCGCCAAGCTCTGCTTCTACTTCAACAACCGCTGCTTTTACCGCTTCGGCTTCTAGTGGGTTTGAATCTCCGCTGAAACGAACGTTTTCTAGAACTTGAGGGTACAACGTCATGCCCTGAGACAACTCATTCAGTGTCATTTCGCTATCAACAACTGAAGCCAAAACTTGCAGAGCAGCAACGATAGCATCACCCGTCGTCACTTTATCTAGTAGGATAACGTGCCCCGAGTTTTCAGCGCCGATCTTCCAGCCTTTAGCAAGAAGCTGTTCCATTACGTAACGGTCACCAACAGCAGCACGTACAAACGGAATACCTAACTGCTTAAGGCCGTTTTCCATACCCAGGTTGGTCATTAGTGTACCAACAACGCCGCCTTTCAACTCACCGCGACGCAGTGCATCACGAGCAATAATGTAAGCGATTTGGTCGCCATCAACTTTGTTGCCTAGCTCGTCAACCATGATGATACGGTCACCATCACCATCAAAGCCAAGACCTAATGCCGCTTTTTCTTCAAGCACTTTTGCTTGCAGAGCACGTACATCCGTCGCACCGACTTCGTGGTTGATGTTAGTACCGTTTGGCTCAACACCAATCGCAACGACCTCAGCACCCAGTTCTTTAAATACAGCAGGCGCAATGTGGTAAGTCGCACCATGTGCACAATCGATAACGATCTTCATGCCAGCTAATGTCATTTTATGTGGGAACGTACTTTTACAGAACTCGATGTAACGGCCAGCCGCATCGTTCAAACGTACTGCTTTACCTAGCTCTGAAGAATCAACACATTCGATGTCTTTATCCAACTCTGCTTCAATTGCCAACTCGATATCGTCCGGCAGTTTTGTTCCCTCAGAAGAGAAGAACTTGATACCGTTATCGTAGTATGGGTTGTGTGATGCAGAGATAACGATCCCTGCTTCAGCGCGGAAGGTTTGAGTTAGGTAAGCCACAGCAGGTGTTGGCATTGGGCCAGTAAACGTAGCCTGAAGACCAGCAGCCGCAAGACCAGCTTCTAACGCAGACTCCAACATGTAACCAGAGATACGAGTATCTTTGCCGATAATAACTTTCTTTGTACCTTGCTTCGCAAGTACACGACCAGCAGCCCAGCCAAGCTTCAGAACAAAATCAGGTGTGATCGGGTACTGGCCTACTTTGCCACGCACACCATCTGTGCCGAAATAACGTCTTTTATCAGACATAGTGATTTTCCTTAATTATATTTAGTGATTGTTGTCCATCACTTCGATTATTTTCATCGCTTCCAGTGTCTCCTCGACATCATGAACGCGAATAATTTGTGCGCCTTTGATTGCAGCGATGGTAGCGCAAGTGACGCTTGCGACCATGCAGTCGGCCGGAACCTTGTCTAGCAATTTAAAGATCATCGATTTTCTCGACATCCCCGCTAAAACAGGTAAGCCTAACGAATGAAACTTTTCAAGATGCGCTAGTAGGTGATAATTGTGTTCGATGGTTTTCCCAAAGCCAAAGCCAGGGTCAAGGATCAGCTGATCTTTTGAAATACCCACCGCCTCACACGCTTCTACCCTTTCTTGCAAGAATGCTTCTACATCCTGAAGAACATCATCATAACTTGGGTTAGCTTGCATGGTTCTCGGCTGACCTTTCATGTGCATCAGACAAATCGGAACATTAGCATCAGCGGCGACTTGTAATGCTCCAGGCTCTTGCAAAGCGCGCACATCATTGATCAAATCAGCGCCCGCTTCAACAGCTTGGCGCATCACTTCCGCTTTACTGGTATCTATCGAGATCCACACATCAAACTTGGCACGAATGGCTTTAATAGCAGGAATAACGCGAGCGAGCTCTTCTTCTAAAGGTACATCAGGTGCTCCCGGGCGAGTTGACTCACCACCAATGTCAATAATGCTAACACCAGCTTGAATCATTCGCTCTGCTTGCAGTAGAGCACTATCTAATGAATTGAATTTTCCGCCATCAGAGAAAGAGTCAGGCGTAACATTGAGGATACCCATCACATGTGGGCGGTCTAAAACGAGCGTTTTATTGTGTGCTTTTAATATCATGGAAGGTGGGTCTTAAAGGTAAAAACATCTAGGGCTAGAAACAGAAAAACCCTGAGCGTACTCAGGGTTTTAATTTAAAGCTTAGCAATTAAGAATCTTTGTTTTGAGCATCATCTGCTTCAGATTTAGCTTCTTCAACTTTCGACTCTTCAGCTTTTGGTTCAGCTGTTGCTTCTTCTGATTTCGCTTCAGGTTTTGCTTCTTCCTTTGTAGGTTCAGCTTTTACCTGATCACCCCAACCAGCTGGATCACGAATCTCTTGCTTACGCTCCATCAAGTCATCAATTTGACCTGCATCGATCGTTTCGAACTTCATTAGAGCGTCTTTCATCGAATGCATGATATCCATGTTATCTTCAAGAATCTTCTTAGCTCTATCGTAGTTACGGTCGATAAGGATACGAATCTCTTCATCGATAAGCTTAGTCGTGTCATCAGAAACGTGCTTAGCTTGGCTCATGCCGCGACCTAGGAAAACTTCACCTTCTTCTTCTGCGTAAAGAAGAGGACCCAATTTCTCAGAGAAGCCCCACTGCGTAACCATCTTACGAGCAATATCAGTTGCACGTTCGATATCGTTAGACGCACCAGTTGACACTTTGTCTTTACCGTAAATAAGTTCTTCAGCAAGACGACCACCGTACAGGCTAGAAATCATAGACTCTAGATGTTGGCGAGACATGCTCACACGATCTTGCTCTGGCAAGTACATGGTTACACCAAGCGCACGACCACGTGGAATGATTGACACCTTGTACACTGGATCGTGTTCAGGTACCAAACGACCAACAATTGCGTGACCCGCTTCGTGGTAAGCCGTTGACTCTTTCACTTCTTCAGACATAACCATTGAACGGCGCTCTGCACCCATCATAATTTTGTCTTTCGCAAGTTCAAACTCAACCATAGATACATTGCGCTTGTTACCACGAGCAGCAAATAGCGCCGCTTCGTTCACAAGGTTCGCAAGATCTGCACCAGAGAAGCCTGGAGTACCACGAGCGATCAGCGACGGTTCAACATCACCTGATAGTGGCACTTTACGCATGTGTACTTTAAGAATCTGTTCACGACCACGTACATCCGGTAGACCAACCACAACTTGACGGTCAAAACGACCAGGACGAAGTAATGCAGGGTCTAGTACGTCTGGACGGTTAGTCGCAGCGATAACGATAATACCTTCGTTACCTTCGAAACCATCCATCTCAACCAACATTTGGTTCAGTGTTTGTTCACGTTCATCGTGACCACCACCAACACCAGCGCCACGTTGACGACCTACAGCATCAATTTCATCGATAAAGATGATACAAGGTGCCGCTTTCTTCGCTTGTTCGAACATGTCACGCACACGAGATGCACCAACACCAACAAACATTTCAACGAAGTCAGAACCAGAGATAGTAAAGAACGGTACTTTCGCTTCACCGGCAATCGCTTTTGCAAGCAATGTTTTACCCGTACCAGGAGGACCAACCAACAGGATACCTGTCGGGATCTTACCACCTAGCTTTTGGAAGCGGCTTGGGTCACGAAGGTAGTCCACAAGCTCTTTCACGTCTTCTTTAGCTTCGTCACAACCAGCAACATCAGCAAACATGGTTTTGATTTGTTCTTCGCTCATCATTCGAGCTTTACTCTTACCGAAAGACATCGCGCCTTTACCGCCGCCGCCGCCTTGCATTTGACGCATGAAGAAAATCCATACACCAATCAGTAAGATCATTGGGAACCATGAGATGAAGATAGTGCCAAGCAGGCTCTGCTCTTCAGGTGGTGTACCCTGAACTTTTACGTTTTGATTAATTAAGTCATCAAGTAGCTTTTGATCATAAACAGGCATGTAAGTTACATACTTAGAACCACCACCACGACGTGTGAAAGTGATTTCGCTGTTATTGAACTGTGCGTCTTGAATCTGGCCTTGGCCAACTTCCTGTACAAACGTGGTGTAATCTACTGCTCTGCCGTTACTTTCCCCAGGGCCGAAGCTCTGGAATACCGACATCAACACTACCGCGATAACAAGCCACAGAATTAAATTTTTTGCCATGTCACTCAAGGTGTAAGCCTCTCGATAACTAATTGTAATTAAAGGTAGGGTACTACAGTTTGTAACCTGTAGCCATGTTGTTAACTCTCACTCTTGGAAGAGAATCGTTAACCTTTGTAACCAGTGGCTACGATAAACACTTCACGAGATCGAGCTCGAGAAGAGTCGGGTTTTCTAACTTTTACTGTTTTAAACATCTCACGGACGTCCTTAACGTATTGGTCAAACCCTTCGCCTTGGAATACTTTTACAACAAAACTACCATTGGTAGCTAGAACTTGTCGACACATATCCAAAGCTAATTCAACTAAATACATAGCTCTTGGCTGATCCACAGAATTGTTGCCTGCTATATTAGGTGCCATATCTGACATCACGACATCAACCATGTTTGGTTGTATACGTTCCAACAAGGCATCTAGCACAGCTTCTTCGCGGAAATCGCCTTGTAAAAAGCTAACACCAGCAATCGGATCCATTGGTAACAAGTCACACGCAATGATTTGTCCGTTGTCTCCAACAATCTTAGCAGCATATTGAGACCAACCGCCAGGTGCTGCACCCAAATCCACAATGGTCATCCCAGGAGACAGCAATTTATCTTTCGTTTGAATCTCTTCCATTTTGAAATAAGCACGTGAACGATAGCCTTTCTTTCTTGCTTCATTTGCGTACTTGTCGTCGAAGTGTTCCTTCAACCAACGGCCTGAACTGGCCGAGTGTTTCTGTTTGCTCATTGGATACCTAAATTGGAGGAAAGTACTAATTGCTGAATAAATTATAGTCTTCAGCTTTAGATGGCGTTAAAATAGGTTTTTTCAACCCTAATAGTAAAGAAAATTGGCCGCGTAATGAACCTAAGTACCAAACAAAAGCAGCATCTAAAGGGCCTAGCTCACAGTTTAAAACCTGTTGTGCTAATGGGCGCAAATGGACTTACTGAAGCTGTTCTAGCGGAAATCGAATTAGCTCTAGACCACCACGAACTGATCAAGATTAAAGTTGCATCAGAAGACCGTGAGACTAAGCAACTGATTATCGATGCAATTGTACGTGAAACTAAAGCTGAGAAAGTACAGACTATCGGTAAAGTTCTAGTACTGTTCCGCCAGTCAGAAGCACGTAAAATCGAGATTCCACGTAAATAAGCGAGTTTGATATAAGCTAACTTCACTAATAGGAAGCCACAGCGCTTATCTTTTAGTGTAGCGTGAGAAACGAAAAAGGTCGCATTTAGCGACCTTTTTACTTATCAGAAACAAAGAAAATTCAATTAGATATATTCTACTTTGTCGATTTCGAAGTCTTTGTCACCACCAGGGGTAGAGATCATGACTTCGTCGCCTTCCATTTTACCGATAAGACCGCGAGCAATTGGCGATTTCACAGAAATGCGACCCGTTTTGATGTCTGCTTCGTCTTCTGAAACGATTTGGTAGCGGAACTCATCATCGGTATCCACATCAATCAGTGTCACTGTCGTACCAAAGATAATCTTGCCCGTATTATCCATTTGCGTTACATCGATGATCTGAGCCAGTGATAGCTTATATTCAATATCACGGATCTGAGCTTCACAAATACCCTGCTCTTCACGAGCGGCGTGGTATTCAGCATTCTCTTTCAGGTCACCTAGTTCACGTGCTTCACCAATAGCTGCTGAGATAACAGGGCGTAGCTTAAGTAGGCGATCTAATTCGTCACGTAGCTGCTGAGCGCCACGTACTGTCATTGGAACCTTTTCCATTTTTTACCTCTATGCCAAAGCTTTCTTTGGCCAACATAAATACACCCAACGTATTTATTGGGTGATAGAAACAAAACGATTTGGCTTAGTGTAAACAAACTTTATGGCTAAATCACCTTTATTCCACTTTGCGTTATAAAAGCTTTATCTAGGTCTAAATTACAGACATCACAAAAATGAATAATAACCTCCCCATCAATAAGTGGAGAGCTAAATACCTAAAAAAACAAAAAACAAACAAAATAAACACAGATCACACTTTTATAAAATACACTCAAAAACAACCACTTAAACAAAAAAGATATAATAAAACAGTGTTCATTTTTTAGTTTTATATCATTTTACTAACTGACCATGGAACTTTAGAGGTAAAAAGTAACCCATGGATTGCACTGGCATTTTCAGACTTCTGTTCTAATCATGATTATGAAGCCTGATTAATACAGGCAATACACAAAAGGGTTCAAATCCTTAATAAAACTTCTATGGACAGTAATTAGGAAATAATAACATGAACAAGACTATGATCGCGCTTGCTGTATCTGCTGCAGCTCTTGCTACTAACGCAGTGGCAGCCGACGGTAAACAAGCTGGTGATATTGCCGGTACTTCTGTATACAGCTCAAACGGCACTTCTCTAGAAATCGGTGGTCGTGCTGAAGCTCGTCTATCTCTAAAAGATGGCAAAGCTGAAGACAAAACACGTGTACGTCTTAACTTCCTAGGTAAAGTCGAAATCCAAGACGGCCTATACGGTGTTGGTTTCTACGAAGGCGAATTCACAACTGCTGAAAACGGCGGCTCTACTGATAACAACGACGGCGACATCACTAACCGTTACACGTACGCTGGTATTGGCGGTACATTCGG
This sequence comes from Vibrio sp. 10N.286.51.E5, assembly GCF_041469125.1. Classification (NCBI taxonomy): domain Bacteria; kingdom Pseudomonadati; phylum Pseudomonadota; class Gammaproteobacteria; order Vibrionales; family Vibrionaceae; genus Vibrio; species Vibrio sp. 10N.286.51.E5. Next base: position 44,129 of record NZ_JBFRJZ010000026.1, read on the forward strand.
TGAAGTTACATACGGTAAAAACGACGGTGCGCTAGGCGTTATCACTGACTTTACCGATATCATGTCTTACCACGGTAACTCAGCGGCAGACAAAATCGCAGTAGCTGATCGTTCAGACAACATGCTTTCTTACAAAGGTCAATTCCAAGACCTAGGCTTAAAAGCAAGCTACCGCTTCGCTGACCGTGATGTTGACGCTAACGATGAGTTCAGCGACAACGGTAAAGATGGCTACTCTCTATCTGCTATCTACGCAATCGGCGATTCTGGCGTTAAGCTAGGTGCTGGTTACGCAGACCAAGATCAATCTAACGAATACATGCTTTCTGCATCTTACCGCATGAGCGATTTCTACTTCGCTGGTGTATTCACTGATGGCGAAAAACAGACTACAGGTGTAATCAAGAACGATTCTGTAGACTACACAGGTTACGAATTCGCAGCAGCATACACACTAGATAAAACTGCATTCACGCTAACGTACAACAATGCAGAAACTGACGGTGAAACTTCTGCAGATAACGTTGCAATCGATGCAACTTACTACTTCAAGCCTAACTTCCGTACTTACATCTCGTACAATTTCAACCTAATCTCTGAAAATGATACGATCGGTACAACAAACCTAGCTTCTAACGGCAAAGCAACTTCTGCTCAAGCTGAAGACGAAATCGCTCTAGGTCTACGTTACGACTTCTAATTCTGATTATCTAATTGATTAATTAGTTAATTGAGAATCAAAACGCCCGCTATCTAGCGGGCGTTTTTTATATCTGTATACTAAAAACATCAGCCATCCAAGAAATCTTCTATGCGCCTTCTATCCACACTACTGGTATGTAGTTTTTCCATTAGCGCTTTCTCAGTTAACGCTTTCGCTTACCCCCCTCTAGATAAACTGCCTGATGGCAGTAGCACCAGTGTAATTTTGGAATCCCTGAAAGGCGATTCAAACAAACTGAATTCCAATAGTGATGGCTTCTATCCACCCGCCAGTACTTTAAAGCTGGTGACAGCTTTGGCGGCTAAGTTGGAGTTAGGGGATGACTTTCACTACACGACCAATATTGTTCGTTCTGGGAGTGACTCAATCATTTCATTTAGTGGCGATCCAACACTACAACGTGAGCAGCTTAAAAGCCTTTTGGCTCAATACGCTAAGTCTCAGTCCAGAGCCATCAAAGGCAACTTATACCTCGATAACTCGGCTTATACCGGCTATCAGCGAGCGGTGGGTTGGCCTTGGGACATTCTAGGGGTTTGTTACAGCGCGCCTTCTAGTGCAATGACCTTAGACAGCAACTGCGCACAAGCCTCTATTTATACAAAAGATAATGGTGCGACACGCGTTTATATTCCCGCTCACTATCCGATAGACGTGACGACCACCGCAGCGACAGTAACTCGCTCTGGGCAGAAGGCAACACAATGCGACTTAGAGCTCACCACCACACCAGATAACGCTTACAAGCTCTCTGGTTGCTTGGTTGAGCGTAAAAAGCCACTGCCACTCAAGTTCGCGATTCAAAATCCAGAACTTTACACCTATCAAGTCGTTACATCGCTTCTCAAAGAACTGAAAATAGAAGTAAAAGGTGATGTGATTATTGGTAAAAAAGCGCAAGCAGACAAAACCACGTTAGTCGCTAGTCACAACTCAGAAAAGCTTCCTGAACTGCTCGATATCATGCTCAAGAAGTCAGATAACCTTATCGCAGATAATCTAACTAAAACGCTAGGAGCAACATTTTATGTTCAACCGGGCAGCTTCAATAACGGCACTGAAGCAATAAAACAGATACTGCTGACCAAGGCTAATATTGACCTCAGTAAAGCGCAGCTCGTCGATGGTTCAGGGTTATCCAGAAATAACCGAATGAGGTCACAGACCATGGCTCAAGTGCTTCGTTATATCTGGGAAAACGATCAACAGCTCAGCCTGATTGAGGCTATGCCTACATCTGGCACTGATGGAACGCTCAAATACCGTCAGAGCATGAGAAAAGCACCGATTCAAGGCAACATTATCGCCAAGAGTGGTTCTCTATACGGCAGTTACAACATGGCGGGATACGGATTAGATAAAGCGGGAAAACCAAACTCTCTGTTTGTACAATTTGTCCGTGATTACTTCCCTGAAGAACAAGATCCAGACAAACCAGTGGAAGCACCTATCACCCAGTTTGAGCGTGCTTTCTACAAAGATGTGGTCGAGTTCAGTCAAACACAAAGCAAATCTAAGTAATGCTTAGCTCTGTGTAAACTTCTGCTCAAACAATAAAAATGGCGCTGAAGACCTTCAATCTGCAGCGCCATTTTTGTTTCTCAGATGTATTTAGCTATTTTTATAGGTGCCTATTTTTATAGGAGCTAAGCGATACCGAGGAATGAGTTAACCACAGTGAAGTAGATCCACATTCCTGAGATATCAACTATGGAAGCAAGCACTGGGCTCACTAACACCGCTGGATCAAGCTTAAATAGCCTAGCGACTATCGGTAACCCGCCGCCAAGCACGGTTGATATGGTCACCTGAATGAACAGCGCTACCGCAATCGCTAACGCAATCATGTTGATGTCATAGCCACCTGTCGATTGGTTTTCGCTAAATAGCAGAATACGTCCAATCATCACTACGGCAATCGCTAGAGCTAGACAAATAGCAACTCTAAACTCTTTCCACAGAACGTGAGCCCATTGGCGTTTTTTCAACTCACCTGTGGCTAAGGCTCGGATCACCAAAGTCGCGGCTTGTGTTCCGGTGTTACCACCAGCAGCAGCAATTACCGGCATGTAGATTGCCAAAAGTACTAACTGACTGAGAATGTCTTCATACTGAGCAATGATAAGCCCTGAGACGATTCCCAATAGTGCTAACGCAATAATCCAACCGATACGCTGCCTAACGTGGCTCATGACGCCAGTAGAAAGGTAGCCCTGCTGAGGTTCTACCTCTGAGTAGATCAGCCCTAGTTGGTGAGCTAGATGTCGAGAACGCTTCTCAAAGCCCTGCTCTTCTAGCTCACTAAGTAAAGTCTGAATCGTACTAAGAGAGCATTGTCCCAGCACTAGCACCGCATCTTCGAGCGGCATTCGGTTCAAAAGGTTAATTTGTTGTTCACGTCCGTACTGTTGAAATGCATTCGATACAGCTTGGATGTCTTGCTCTGAGTACAGAGCTTCAATAGATAAAAAAGTGTTGTTCATTACCGTCATGGCGAATCTCCCGATTGGCAAAGGTAACGACCATCAAAACAAATAGCCTATAGCTAATACACCAAGAGCGTACAGCTAAGCGCACCAAGAGCTGAAAGCTACTGATGTGTCTACTTGTTAGAATCTAGTGTGTGGAAAAGAATGCGGGGGAAAACAAAGATACCCTACCTGAACGGCAGGACAATAGATCAATACCGAGACAGGTCATTCTTCTCCATTCAAACTGGGAGGATGGTCGGTATTGTTCATAAAAATCTCCAGAATTACTGTCAATTTGACAGCGCGCATAGTGTAGCAATAGGCGTTTCAAAGTTTCGTCAATTTTAAGTCAATAAAAAAGGCATCCGTGGATGCCTTTGGTTCAATTATTGATGTACATTATTACTTAATAGTAATACGAGCAAACTTACGCTTACCTACTTGGTAAACGGCAGTACCTGCTTCAGGCACGAATTTGCTGTCTTCAATCTTCTCGCCTTCAAGCTTAGCAGCGCCTTGCTTGATCATACGCATCGCATCAGAAGTCGAGTTTACAAGACCCGCTTCTTTTAGAACGTTCGCAATTGGCAGGCCTGCTTCGAATTCAAACTCCGGCATTTCATCAGGAACTTGGTTCTTAGCAAAACGGTTAACGAACTCTTGCTCAGCGGCTTCAGCATCTGCTTCACTGTGGAAACGAGCGATGATCTCTTTAGCAAGAAGCACTTTAACGTCACGCGGGTTCTTACCTGCATCAACGCCAGCTTTCAGTTCCGCAACTTCTTCAAGAGGACGGAAAGACAGCAGCTCGTAGTAGCTCCACATTAGATCGTCAGAGATAGACATGATCTTACCAAACATCTCGCTTGGTGCTTCGCTAATACCGATGTAGTTATGCGCAGACTTAGACATCTTCTTAACACCGTCTAGACCAACAAGTAGTGGCATCATTAGTACCGCTTGTGGTTTTTGACCTGCTGCTTTTTGCAGTTCACGACCCATTAGAAGGTTAAACTTCTGGTCAGTACCGCCAAGCTCAACGTCGCTCTCTAGTGCAACAGAGTCGTGACCTTGTAGAAGTGGGTACATGAATTCGTGGATTGCGATCGGTTGACCACCAGCGTAACGCTTTTTGAAGTCATCACGCTCAAGCATACGAGCAACAGTTTGGTTAGAAGCAAGACGAATCATGCCTTCAGCGCCAAGCTCAGATAGCCATTCAGAGTTGAAACGAATTTGCGTCTTCGCAGGATCTAGAATCTTGAATACTTGCTCTTTGTAAGTTTCAGCATTCTTCAATACGTCTTCGCGGCTTAGCGGTGGACGTGTTGAGTTTTTACCTGATGGGTCACCAACCATTGCAGTGAAATCACCGATAAGGAATGTCACTTCATGACCAAGCTCTTGGAAAGCACGAAGCTTGTTAAAGATAACCGTATGGCCTAGGTGGATATCTGGAGCTGTTGGATCGGCACCCAGCTTAATGCGTAAAGGACGACCTTCTTTTAGTTTTGCAATCAGTTCGTCTTCTGGAATCAGTTCTTCTACGCCACGTTTGATCTCGGCTAGTGCAGCTTCAATACTCGCCATTCTTGTTCACTCCCACAGATTTGGCAAAAATACATTAATTAGACATCTTACTTGAATAGCGATGTATTTTGAAACCAGTTACACTATTCCGTCGTCGATTTTCATAATATTTACAGAACGAACCGGAACATGTTGTCTATTTTTGCACGCCTTCCTATTTTGCACCGGGCTTTTATCGCATTTTTTAGTGCCATAATTTTCGTCGCGATTTTCTTACTCCCCGACGTCAACAGTTTGCGTGACGATTCGGGCGCTTTAGTTGTGGGAAAACATTACCCACTGACTATCAATGCCTCTGCACTTATTAGCTCAAGTGACGCTCCACCGACGGCAGTGCTCAATTGGGAGAAATACACCGTTCGCTCTGGCGAAAGCACCTCTGTTTTATTTGAACGTATTGGCCTCTCATACCGTCTGCTGATCACGCTACTCAATACCAATAATGATATTAAGAAGCAGCTGTCTAACCTAAGACCTGGTGATGTCTTGCAGTTCGGCTTTGATGAAAACAACGACCTTATTCAGTTAAAACGACAACTTAGTGCGTTTGAAAGCTTCAAGATCACTAAATCTGGCGATTCTTTCTCATCAAGTTTCGACAAAAAAGAAGTGGTATACCAATACAATTATGCCGAAGCCAACATCACCTCTAACTTCTGGAACGCTGGCGTCAGCGCAGGTTTAACCGCAAACCAAATTATGGAACTGGCCGGCATCTTCGGTTGGGATATCGACTTTGCGTTAGATATTCGTAAGAACGACAGCTTCAAAATCTTATACCAAGAGAAAGTGGTTGAAGGTGAAGTAGTTGGTCGCGGTAAGATCATGGCAGCCGTATTCAAAAACCAAGGCGATTCATTTACCGCGGTATTGGATGATAAAAGCGGCAACTACTTCGATGAAAATGGTCGTGCGATGAAGAAGGCGTTCTTGCGCTCACCAATTGATTTTCGTCGCGTAACATCGAACTTTAACCCTACCAGGAGACACCCAGTAACCGGTAAGATTCGAGCTCACCGCGGTACTGACTACGCAGCCCCTGTTGGCACGCCTATCTGGGCAGCCGGTGACGGTATTGTTCAGAAGTCAGGTTACAACCAATTCAATGGTAACTACGTGTTCATCCGCCACAGCAACACCTACATCACCAAGTACCTGCACATGAAGCGACGTATGGTGAAAACCGGTCAGCGCGTAAAACAAGGCCAAACCATTGGTACTTTGGGCGGTACAGGCCGTGTGACTGGCCCGCACTTACATTATGAATTCTTGGTTAATGGCGTACATAAAAATGCGCGTACCGTGAAATTGCCTCAATCCAAGTCGTTAACTGGTAAAGCAAAAGCAACCTTTATTGCCAACTCAGAGATTCGATTAAGAAACCTTGAGCGATACGGTCAGTTACTAGCGACTAACTAGGCGTTTGTAGCTTCACTGCAAAATAGAAAAATGCAAAGAGCGCCCATCAAGGCGCTCTTTTTTATGCTCACATACCACAACTAGCTACTGTTTTTCAGGTTTGTTGTTCCGTCCAAGCATTAACAAACAAGGGGTTAATACTAAAGTCAGCACCGTGGCAAACGCCAAACCACCAGCAATAGCGGTCGCAAGCTGTGACCACCATTGTGTACTTGGCGCGCCAAACTCTATCTTTTGATTAATCAGGTCGATGTTCATCTCTAACACCATCGGCATTAAACCTAAGATAGTCGTAACCGTCGTGAGCATTACTGGCCTTAAACGCTGAACACCGGTTCTTAGAATCGCATCTCGCTTGTCCAAGCCTCTTTTGATGAGCTGATTATAAGTATCAATCAACACGATGTTGTTGTTCACGACTATGCCGGCGAGCGCTATTACCCCAATTCCCGACATCACAATGCCAAACGGACGTTGGAAGATCAGTAAGCCAACGAACACGCCAACGGTCGAAAACAATACAGCACTCAGAATCAAAAACGCTTGATAGAAGCTATTGAACTGAGTAATCAGAATCAAAGCCATTACCGCCAAAGCAACCAAGAAAGCACTTTGTAAAAAGGCTGACGAGTTTTCTTGTTCTTCGTTTTGACCACGGATGCGAAATTCCACGCTACTCGGCAGCCCTAGCTCACTCAATGCTTGTTCGATCTTTGGTAGTTCGAGAGCAAGGTTATACCCTTCTTCCATATCCGCCATGATGTTCACCACACGCTTGCCATCAAGGCGTTTAATGGTGTCTTGCTTATGGTCGGGAACGATCTGAGCGAAATTAGTAATAGGTACTAAACCTGCTGGCGTTTTCACCCTAAGCTGGTCGAAGCGCCCGATATCACGCTTATCATTAGGGTAGCGCACCAAGATATCGACCTCTTCTGAAGAGTCATCGGGCAGATAATCACCAATCTTGAGACCATTAGTCACGAATTGAACGGTGTTACCCACTAAGGTCGCATCAGCTGCAAAGCGCGCAGCATCGTCGCGGCGAATATCCACCTTCCAATCGATGCCATCTTTACTCGCAGTATCGCTGATATTGGTCAGTGCTTTATTTCCATCAGCCCAACCTCTCACAATTTTTGCAGCTTGATTGAGCTGCTCTGGAGTTCTTGCCGACAGCTCAATCACTAAGTCATTTTCAACTGGAGGCCCAGCATCAGGGAACTTATATTCAATCTCAACACCAGCGTATTGATCGGTTTGTACCTTCAACTCATCAATAATCGCCTTAACGCTGCGTCGATATTGCCAGTCAACAGGCGTAATTGAGATCAAACCAATCTGGTCGTCACCACCAGTACGCGTGTAAACGGTATCGAACTCATCATGATTGAGCATCATCAGTTCAATATCACGCATGATGTCATCCTTTTCTTGGATAGACAGATCCCCATGCGAGCGAACTTTGACATTAAAGAATGGCGGATCAACTTCTGGGAAGAACTCTGCACCTAGACCCGCTTTTGAATAAGTAAAACCAACTGCAACCGCGAGCAGTATCGCACTGAACAAAATCTTAAAGGGGTGTTTAATCGCTAAAGAAAGCGTGTGGTAGTAAGCCTTGGTTAAACCAGTAGCCTGTGAAAAGTCACCATTATGCAGTGCGACCATTCGAGCTTGGCTTTTAGACGATACGTATTGAGGTTTGCCAATCAAACCGCCCAGCACGGGCACAAACAACAACGCCATGATCAATGATGCAGTTAAAGTCGCGATCAGAGTTAGTGGTAAGAACTTCATAAATTCGCCCGTCACATCAGGCCAAAACAGTAACGGAGCAAATGCGGCTAAGGTTGTGGCAGTCGATGCGGTTATCGGCCACGCCATCCGTTTCGCTGCATCTCGGTAAGCGGCTTTGCGCCCTTCACCCTCTTGCATTCGCCTGTCTGCAAATTCGGTCACCACAATCGCACCGTCTACTAGCATCCCCACCGCCATAATCAGAGAGAACAGCACTACGATGTTGACGGTTAAGCCAAACACCGAAAGAACCAATAACCCGGTTAGGAATGAGCCTGGAATGGAAATACCCACTAACAAAGCGGTACGCACACCAAGAATCGCGATGATAACGATCACCACCAGAATAATGGCGGATAAGATATTGTTTTGCAGATCATTAAGCATGATCTTCACATCTTTAGATTCATCCCAGGTGTATTTGACCAACAGGTTATTTGGCCATTCCGCTTGCTGCTGAGCACCAGCCATTACCGCTTTGACTAGCTCAACGGTTTCGATGATGTTCTCACCTGCACGCTTCTTGATATCCAACACCACCGCAGATTTGCCATCTAAACGAGCAAAACTTTCAGGATCTCGAAACGCTCGACGAACCGTAGCGACATCGCCAAAAGTGACCACCTGCTTGCCATCCACTTTAATAGGCAACTCAAGCACGTCTTTTAAGGAGTTAAATACCGAAGGGACTTTGACAGAAAAACGTCCGTAGCCAGTATCAACAAAACCTGCGGCCACCACTCGGTTATTCAAAGCAATCAGATTATAGATGTCCGCTTGATCTAGGCTGTAACTCTCCATCAATAATGGATCAACGATGATTTCTACTATGTCATCGCGATCGCCTGCAATGTCGACTTCAAGGATTTGGCGATAGCTTTCTAATTTGTCTCCAAGCTCTCGGGCAATTTGCACTATGGTGCGCTCAGGAACGGTACCGAATAGCACAACAGACAAAACAGGTTGCTCAGAAGCCAGCGTCACCTCATTTACGGTCGGTTCGTCACTGTCTTCTGGTAGTTTTGGTTTAGCCAGATCAACCGCGTCACGCACATCGGCCATTGCTTTGGTGAGATCGACGCCAACATTAAACTCCAACACAACAGAGGCATGCCCTTCTGCTGCGGTTGCTGTCATCTCTTTTACGCCTTCAATCGACCTCAGCTCTTGCTCAATAGGTCGAACCAATAAACGTTCTGCATCCGTTGGCGAGATCCCTTGGTGCCCGACCGAAACATAGATAATTGGGATGGTAATGTCTGGGCTCGATTCCTTAGGTATCGTGATATAGGTGAAGACACCGGCTACAAGGATTAACGCTAAAAGGGAGAGCATTGTTCGAGCACGAGACAAGGCTGCATCAATAATTGAATACATCGGTTATCTCCTACTCTGCGGTTACGTTAGAGAGTTCAGCGACTTGCTCAACAGCAATCACCGAATCACCATCACGCACAAACCCTTGGCCTACTGTGATGATATCGACGCGTTGACCTAGCCCCGTGAGCCAGACTCCATCTTGTTCGGCCTTTACTAGCTGAATGCCTACAAACTTCACCGTTGGTGAGTCATCGACTGAAACCAAGGTTTTGACCCCTAGGTTACCCGCCTCATCCAATGCTAGCATCGCCGGTGTTATCTTTATTGCATCTCTTGTTTCTAGGTTGAGTTTAACTTCGGCACTGACACCTGCTGGTAATAGGCCTTTAGAGTTATCGATTTCTATCTCGATTGGGAAGGTATTAGTAGCAACAGAAGAGATACGAGAAACATAGCGTAAACGGCCTTCCGCTTCTTCTCGCCCTAACAAACGAACCAAAGCAGATTGATTGACTAGCAAATGTTGGATATGACGCTCACTGACATCCGCCTCAATAACCAAAGGATCGAGGTCAATCACGCCAGCAACAGGATCGCCAACACTAACGAAATCACCGAGCTCCACCATCAAATCTTGAACCACACCCGAAAAAGGCGAAGTAATCACAGTATTCTTTAAAGCCAATTCCGCATTGCGCATCATGGCTTTTGCTTCTGTTAATGAAGCCTCAGCTGTGGTGTAGGCGATTTCACCTTGCAGTCCTCTTTTCTTCAGTGACTGCGCCGCTTTGAACTCTTTCTGCTTCAAGCGATATAACGCAGATGCTCGCTCTAGTTGAATCTCTAAATCACCCTTATCTATCTGGGCAATGGCTTGTCCTGCTTTAACCATCCCCCCCTTAACAACATTCAATCTGACAATCTTACCCGCGACTTCTGCACCTAGACGAGCATGCCTATCGGGCGCCGTTCTTCCATAGAGATCAATCGTTTTAAAGGTCGGTGATGAGGTGAAGGTTTGAAAGGAAACCTTAGCCAGCGGAATTTCTGTTGCCTTTTTTTCAGGTGACTCTTCTGCTTGCCCTACGCCTAAACCAAGCCAGATCGACAACAACACGACTAGAGTCAGAGAAACCAGCCACGGCTGCTTCAATTTCTGAAAAAGTGGTGAGTTAGAAAATAGAGTGGGCATAACAAATCCTTTTGTCCGATGTCATTCAGGCGCGCTAGTTGGCTTAATAGCGTGATGTGCAACTTCCTTATGCACAAAGGTAACCTTAACAGACCAATCCTCAACGAAGTTGGACGCTATCGACAGTTTAAAAAATATGCCGTGTACTAAAAATGAGAGGAATGCTTTGAAAAGTAATAAGTTACTAAGTAAAAACAAAAACGCCGAACATAAGTTCGGCGTTTGAAATGTATCTAATACAGCTTTGAGCTCAAGCTATTTTCAACTCATGCTATACGCTGAATGATGCGCCACAACCACATGTTGTTGTAGCGTTCGGGTTGTTCACAAAGAAGCGTGCGCCTTCTAGGCCTTCAGTGTAATCAACCATGCCGCCCATTAGGTATTGTAGGCTCATTGGATCAACAACCAGCGTTACACCGCTGTTTACAATTGTAGTGTCGCCATCATTTACTTTTTCATCAAATGTGAAGCCGTATTGGAAACCGCTACAACCACCACCTGTAATGTATACACGCAGTTTTAGTTCTGGGTTTTCTTCTTCAGCAATTAGCGTTTGTACGCGGGTAGCTGCTGCATCAGAAAAAGACAATGGGATATTTACTTCGCTCACGACAACCTCTCTTACCTGTGTCAAAAACAACATGATACAAATCTAATTCGAGACCATAGTTGTTGAGTATTTTCTTATATTCCGGTGATTATCTAATACCTGACTGAAACGTTCAAGTATTCACCACAGGATCGGTCCTTTTACTGCTGTAAACTCGCCAATATCTAACAATTAAAACGTGTAACCACACAAAACAACCAGATTCGGGTGATTATCTGGGCGAAAGCATTCCTAGTTGGATTAGGGATAGGTACAATGCGTGCCAATTGGTCCGACAGTCAAAAGAGGATATATCAATGACCAAATCAGCAGAGCTGTACGAAAAAGCACAGCAAACCATTCCTGGTGGCGTAAACTCTCCAGTTCGTGCATTCAATGGCGTAGGTGGTTCTCCAATCTTCGTTGAACGCGCTGATGGCCCACTTATTTTTGATGCTGATGGTAAAGCGTATATCGATTACGTTGGCTCTTGGGGTCCAATGATCCTTGGTCACAACCACGCGGTTATTCGTGACGCAGTTATTGCAGCAGCTCAACGCGGCCTTAGCTTCGGTGCTCCAACCGAAACTGAAATCAAAATGGCTGAACTGGTATCTGAGATGGTTCCATCAATGGAACAACTACGTATGGTGAGCTCAGGTACAGAAGCAACAATGAGCGCGATTCGTCTAGCTCGTGGCTTCACTGGTCGTGACAAAATTCTTAAGTTTGAAGGCTGCTACCACGGCCACGCAGACAGTCTACTGGTAAAAGCTGGTTCCGGCGCACTGACTTTAGGTCAACCAAGCTCTCCTGGTGTACCGGCTGACTTTGCTAAGCTGACATTAACGGCAACCTTCAACAATCTAGATTCAGTACGTGAAATCTTCGCAGCAAACAAAGGCGAGATCGCTTGTATCATCGTTGAGCCAGTAGCGGGTAACATGAACTGTATCCCTCCTGTAGAAGGCTTCCACGAAGGTCTACGTGAAATCTGTGATCAAGAAGGTGCATTGCTAATCTTTGATGAAGTAATGACAGGTTTCCGCGTTGCTGAAGGTTGTGCTCAGGCTTACTACAACATCAAGCCAGACCTAACGTGTCTTGGTAAAGTGATTGGCGGCGGCATGCCTGTCGGTGCTTTCGGTGGTCGTAAAGACGTGATGCAATACATCGCACCAACTGGCCCTGTTTACCAAGCGGGTACGCTTTCAGGTAACCCTGTTGCAATGGCTGCTGGCTACGCATGTTTGAACCTTCTACGAGAAGAAGGCAACGAAAAGCGTCTAGCTTCAAAAACTAAGCAGTTGGCAAAAGGCTTCAAGCAACTTGCTGACAAGCACGGCATCCCGATGCTAGTTCATCAAGTTGGCGGTATGTTTGGTTTCTTCTTCACTGACCAAGAAACTGTGACGTGCTACGAAGATGTAACTAAGTGTGATGTAGAACGCTTCAAGCGCTTCTTCCACCTAATGTTAGATCACGGTGTTTACCTTGCACCTTCAGCATTCGAAGCAAGCTTTACTTCTCTTGCTCATGGTTCAAAAGAACTTGATGCAACACTAGAAGCTGCTGACCGCTCTCTTGCGATCATTGCTGCTGAAAGCAAATAATCGAAAGCACTTTATAAGTCGCTAACCGATTGAATTTAGGGCTGCATTAAATGCAGCCCTTTTTTATATATCGCGCTCACCAGCCACAAATATGACAGCTTATTTAGCCGTCGACTAAGGCTAAAGCTGAACCAAAAGCATTAACGTTCCCAGAAAAGGAAAACCAACAACATCAAGGTACCAAGGAACATTCTGAACCAAGGGATCTCTTTTTTTGTTTGCTGTTCTTCGTCTTGGCATTTCTTATCTTTATTACAGCATCCCATTATCAAAACTCCTCATTGCTAACTCTCTGTTTTGCAGCCATTATAAACTCAGAACGCAAATATAGAGACCATTACCGTGTCAGAAAAACTCAAAATCAATTCCAGCCACTGGGTGATCATCATTGCCCTACTCGCGGCGGCTTATGCTTGTTACTTGCTTATCGAGCCATACGTTAACTCTATCGTGATGGCCTTTATCATTTCACTATTGATGTTCCCAATCCATGAGTGGCTTGAAAAAAAGCTCCCGAATAAAGAAAACATCGTCTCTCTGCTGTCTTGTATCATACTGACCTTCATTATTGTTATCCCTTTATTGGCAGTATTCGCAGCAATTGTTCAGCAAGGTTCTCTGTTCTCTCAGAATACTTACCAATGGGTGACCCACGGTGGCATTCAGACTCTGTTTGCTCATCCGTTAGTGGTCAAAGCGCTGTCATTTGTGAATAACTACCTGCCTTTCGACAACATTGAGCCCCAAGCCATCGCACAAAAAGTCGGTGAGTTTGCGACCAGCTTTGGTTCTAAGCTAGTTGGTATCAGTGCCAAAATCTTAGGTGACGCAACCAATTTCTTGATGGATTTCTTCTTGATGCTGTTCGTTTTGTTCTTCTTATTAAGAGATCATGACAAAATCATCAGTGTGGTTCGTCATATTCTGCCGCTGTCTCGTAGCCAAGAAGACAAACTTCTAACAGAGATAGAACAAGTATCTAAATCAGCAGTAATGGGCTCATTCTTAACCGCAATCGCGCAAGGTTTTGCCGGCGGTTTAGGTATGTGGATTGCCGGTTTCCCAGGTCTATTCTGGGGTACTATGATGGGCTTTGCCTCTTTCATCCCAGTTGTGGGTACCGCATTAATCTGGATTCCAGCAGCAACCTACTTGTTCCTAACTGGTGATACCACGTGGGCGATTTTCCTAACGGTTTACTGTGTAGCGATTGTTGGTTCAATTGATAACCTTCTGCGTCCGCTGCTAATGCAAGGCAGTGCAGGCATGAATACCCTGATGATCTTCTTCTCACTATTGGGTGGTATTCAACTGTTTGGCCTAATTGGTCTTATCTACGGACCATTGATATTTGCGATTACCATTGTCCTATTCAACATCTACGATGAAGAGTTTAAGGACTTTTTAAACCAGCAAGACAAGAGTTAACGAACTTGACGTCAACTTGATTGGCGAACCCGTATTAAACACTTCAAGCTTTGGGCGGATTATGCGAAAATCCGCCCTCATTTTTTGCTAACGATTCAACAGAGTGTCCTATGTCAGCTTATATTGCCCCAAGCCAGATTGCTCAACGCCAACTCGCCTACTTTGAAGGCAAACATGTTTTAGTTGCCGGTGAGGCAGAAGATTTGTTCCCTGTTGAGTTAGCGAAGCATTGTGAATCTGTCTCTGTGTTTACTTCTAATTACAGCTACTACCGTCAATTAGAAGGCTACAACACCATCCAACGTTTTTATGGTGCGGAGTTTACCGAAGAGACCAAAGCCGACTTAGTGATGTTGTACTGGCCAAAAGCCAAAGCGGAAGCGGAATTTTTGTTGGCGATGCTATTTGCCAAGCTAGGCAAAGATACCGAGATCGTCGTGGTTGGTGAAAACCGTTCAGGCGTGAAAAGCATCGAGAAGATGTTTGCTCCTTACGGCAAAGTTGTTAAATACGATTCAGCGCGTCGTTGCTCTTTCTACTGGGGTCAATGCTTCGAGCAACCACAAGCGTTCAACCTGCAAGACTGGTTTAAGACCTACACGGTTAACATTGGTGAGCAATCACTTACGGTAAAAAGCCTTCCTGGCGTCTTCAGTCACGGTCAATTCGATGTCGGTAGCCAACTTCTGTTGGATACTCTGCCAAAACTAAAAGGCAAGGTACTGGATTTTGGCTGTGGTGCAGGCGTATTGGGCGCGGTGATGGCATCTCGTAACCCAGATATCGAGCTAGAAATGTGCGACATCAGTGCATTTGCCGTGGCATCAAGCCAAGCAACGCTAGAAGCGAATGGTTTAACGGGTAAAGTCTTCGCATCCGATGTCTATTCTGATACTGCAGAAGACTATCAGTTCATCATCAGTAACCCACCATTCCATTCAGGTTTAGACACTAGCTACAGCGCGACTGAGACCTTACTTTCTCAGGCTCCTAAGCATTTGAAGCGTTCTGGTGAGATGATTATTGTTGCGAATAGTTTCTTAAAATACATTCCAATTATTGAACAAGCGTTTGGAAAATGCGCGACTCTAAATAAGACCACTAAATTCGCGATCTATCACGCAAACAAATAACCTCTCTAGCACAGCGCAGGGTCATTATCTGCGCTGTCTGTTCATATTTTTGTCAAAACTCTATAAAAATGAGCTTTTGCACACGCTTTAAATACCACTTACTTGTCAAAGTAAAAAAACTCGTTAATTTCGTTAAATTGGAACCCGTTAATTCTATTCTCTGTACTTGTTTTCGCCCCTTTTAGCAGTACATCAAAGGAAAGTAGTACCCAATTTATGTTTAGATTCTATCGTAAGCAGAAGTTTAAGCGCCTTCAAAATACCCTAATGCTGGCATTTCTTGTCCTCAGTATTACCCCTGTGACACTTATCGCGATATTTTTCCTCCAATCGCACAGTCAGGATCTCCAAGAACAAAGCACCTCACACCTTGTTTCGGTTCGTGATACTAAGCAGCAGCAAATTGTCGATTACCTACAAGCTCAAGAATCCCAAGTGATGGGCTTTGTTCGCTCAGAATTGGCCAATGCCAGTGGCGGGCGATTTTATGGTTTGATCAATGCATTTCAACGATTGGGGTTAGATATTGACGAGGCACGCAGTAATGCACAGCAGCGCTATATTCAAGGCTCTGGCGATCAAATCAAAACGTCGATCCTCCCTGAATCCAGCAGCTTTATTGGCAGCGAGCGTTATCGCCTGCTCCACAAGCGCTACCATAATGCTTACCTAGAACTGCTTAAACGCTCTGATTTTGACGATATTCTCTTAGTTGATATCAACGGTAACGTCGCTTATTCCGTCTTTAAAAATGACGATTACGGCACCAACCTGCTGACAGGAAAATACAAGGACTCCAACCTAGGTATTACCTTTCAACGACTAGCCAAAGACGTAACCGACCGACGCAAATCTAACGAAGATTACACGCCGGTTATCGTTTCTGACTTTAAAGACGAGAATGGCAAACAGACCGCATGGCTAGGCGCACCTATCGTTCAACAAGGCTACCTACACAGTTACGCGATGTTTAGGCTACCAATCAACGGCATTACTAAGTTGATTGCGGATCTCAACAAGAGTTCGAATATTCAAACGCTGCTTGTAGGTGATGATCACCTGCCGCGTAGCCTTGCTCATTCACAAGAATCTATCAACTTGAGCCTAGATGTTGTCGATAAAGCATTGGCTGGCGAAACAGCGGTTGGCACCTTCGACAACACCCTAGATCAAGCGATCATCGCGGCATATACGCCAATTGAGCTGAAATACGCAACATGGGCTCTTGTCGTAGAGCTGCCAGAGAAAGAGGCGTTTGCCCGTATTCATCAGTTAGAAAAGATCTTCGTGATCGTGATGCTAACGGCGATCATTCTGGTAGTCGTTGCATCGCACTATCTGTCTAACTTCATCACATCCCCACTGCTTAAACTGACGTGGGCTGCCGAAAAAGTATCGGCGGGTGATCTCGATGAAACCATGATCAATACCGAGCGCAAAGATGAGATAGGCCGACTCGCGGTGAGCTTCGAAAGAATGCAGCGATCTATTCGTGAAAAAATGCAGCTCATCAAAAGCCAAAACGATGAGCTTGAGGACAACCTTAAGACCATTCAAAAGCAAAACGAAGAGTTACAACTGGCAAATAAACTCAAAGATGAGTTCTTAGCGACTACTTCACATGAATTGAGAACACCACTGCATGGCATGGTGGGTATCGCTGAAGCGTTGATATCTGGAGCTAACGGCCCTATTCCTGCTAATCAGAAATATCAGTTGGATATCATCATCAATAGCGGTCAGAGATTGGCGACCTTGGTTGATGATCTGCTTGATTATCACAAGATGCGCTATGGCAGCTTAGATATTAAGAAATCAGCCGTTGATTTGTCGGCAGCCACCAGCTTGGTCCTAGAGTTGTCTCATCACCTATTGGGCAATAAGCCAATCCGTATTATTAACCAAGTCCCAAGTGATTTAGGTCTGGTTTCATCGGATCCTCAACGACTTGAGCAAGTGATGTATAACTTGGTCGGCAATGCCATCAAGTACACCTCAGAAGGTAAAATTGTTATCTCTGCCAGCGTTATCGATGACAACATTCGTGTACAAGTTGTCGATACTGGCCAAGGTATACCGGCCGAGTACCTTGAGCACATCTTTGAGCCATTGATTCAAGCAGGCCAAGATGCGAGTAACTACCGCCAAGGTGCAGGGCTTGGACTATCGATCAGCCGTCAGTTGATCGAGCTAATGGGCGGTTCACTGTACGTAAGTAGCCAACCAATGCTTGGCACTACGTTTAGCTTTACCCTGCCCCTAGCGACTCAAGGTGAGCTGGACAGTTACAACGAATCAGGTCACTACTCTCACTTCCAAGCGCCTGATTTAATTGATAACAGCCAACAAGAAAACAGTGTTATCAGTGAAAACCCAGATGGCCCGTTATTGGTTATCGCCGATGATGAGCCGGTTAACCTGCGAGTATTAGACAGCTTCTTGAAGTTAGAAGGTTATCGAGTACGTACTGCATGTGATGGCCCTGAAACCATTGAACTGATTGAGAAAGAGAAGCCAGAGCTGCTTCTGCTCGACATAATGATGCCAGGAATGAGCGGCTATCAGGTTTGTGAAGCACTGCGTAAACAATATGACCATGCTCAGTTGCCAATCATCATGCTAACGGCACTCAACCAAGCAGAAGACCGTGTTCGAGGTTTCGAAGCGGGTGCCAATGACTACTTGTCTAAACCGTTCAACAAACAAGAACTGGCGGCTCGAATTACAGCACATCTATCAGCAAGCAAAGCCGAACAGAGACGCCTTGAAAACGATCAACTGCAACTCGAACTCAAACATAGAGCGATGGTTGAAGCTAACTTGCTAGAAACTCAAGGCCGCTTATTGGAGCAGCTAGAATCGGCACCTGAAGCCATCATCTGTATTCGCGATGACCAACGCATTCGTTTTGCCAACGAAGCCGCAGCGAAGCTATTCAGACGCGGACAGGAGCAACTCAAACGCTCAATGGCTGACGAGATCATTGCACCTAAATACCTTAAGGTAGAACAAGCCCACTACTGCGGTGACATTGATATCTATATAGATGACACACGTCAGCGCATACCAAGTGACATCCTTAAGCTGCCTGAAGGCTCAGGGCTCGACACCATGTATATCTTTAATGTAGGTGGTGGTGTTAACTCAAACCGAATCAATAACCTTGAAACGGCGGTTGAGGCTCTCTCTAGTTATGCCTTTGAAGGCGACAAAGATAAGTTACAGCAGCTGAAAGAGCTTGGCGGAGAATTTACTCGTCTTGCTGACAAGGCAACCGGTGAAGGTAAAAACAAGCAAGAGTTAATGCGTGAGGTACTGGTCGATGCGATGACTAATGCCATCATCTACTGGGAATCGGTGACTGGTGAGACCAAGTTTGCTTTCGCAGAAAAGAGTGGCTTGTGGCGTGTCTACTTAGACCGCAGTACGCTTCAAACGCGAACGTTGGACAAATACCTACGCGTAGAAACGCTGCCAAAAACACCTCGCTGGCGAACGGTATTGAGCTCTATCGAATTCATACTCGAACACTGCAAAGAGCAAACACCAGAAAGAACACACATTGAGATGCTCAGAGACAAGCTACAGAAATTACTGACCAGTTAATCCTGAACTAACATCACGATACTTCGAATAATGAAGCCCACCTTGTGTGGGCTTTTTTGTGCATGGCATTCCAGTAAAAGGCACAATAACGCCTCTTTGAAACCACTTTTTTCACATCATTAAACAAGCGAAATATCACGTTACTTGAGCGTAAACAGCACTGTTAAAATCCGCGGTTACTTGCCCTTTTCTTCACCATTCTTAACCATTAGCTGACTCTTTGTTGCAGTTTGAGAAGCGAGTCACAACAGAACGGCAGATTTAATTTTCTAGGGAAATTTAACGTAAAACGAGCAAGTGACCAAGATCTACAATTACATTAAAACAGCACAAGGCTATATAATTAAAAGAACAAAAAGTAAGTAAACACTAACATTCAATTACCAACACAAATTCAATTGCGAGTCACATCACCATAACAATTGCGTGCAAAAAACCATCAAACCACCCTATTTTGACGTTAATGACGTGTGGTTATGTGTTTTTAACGTTTTTGACGGGAAACGAGTTTGATTAATTCATCGATAAGGTGTTTTCTTACTCCTGCCAAAGGCCTACAGGCCACTCTTACCACTTCTCGGAATCAACGATGAATCTGGAGCAACGAAGAAGAGGTAGGCCTTTAACTAGAGTGTGTATCTACTAAACCATTTAGCGACAGATAGCATTCAATCCATTAGTGAAATGAAAGCAAATAGTAAGGAACAGCTATGCTTGCCAATATAAAAAAAACAGCAATAGCAACAGCAATTATTGCGACCGCTACAACAGGTTTTGCATCAGTAGCAACAGCTGCAGAACGCAGTGAACTGACCGTTCACCCGAAAGAGTACACTACATTCGTACGTAACTTTAACCCGTACCTTGGTGCTACTAACCTACATACTACAACTGACTTCATGTACGAGCCGCTAGTAGTATTTAACGAAATGCACGGTAACACTCCAGTGTTCCGTCTAGCTGAAAACTTCAAGATGTCAGATGATCTGATGAGCGTAGTTTTCGACATTCGTAAGGGTGTTAAATGGTCTGACGGAGAAGCTTTCTCTGCTGATGATGTTGTTTTTTCTTTCAACCTTGTAAAAGAGAAGCCAGAGCTTGACCAATCTGGTATCAACTCTTGGGTAACTTCTGTAGAAAAACTGAACGACAACCAAGTTAAGTTCAGCCTAACAGAAGCAAACTCGAACGTACCTTATGAGATTGCCAAAGTACCTGTAGTACCTAAGCACATCTGGAAAGACGTTAAAGATCCATCAACGTTTACCAATGAAAACCCAGTTGGTTCTGGTCCATTTACAGAAATCGATACGTTTACAGCGCAACTATACATCCAGTGTGCAAACCCGAACTACTGGGATGCAGACAACCTAGATGTTGACTGTCTACGTGTTCCACAAATTGCGAACAACGACCAATTCCTAGGTAAAGTTGTAAACAGTGAAATGGACTGGACGTCTTCTTTCGTTCCAGATATCGATCGTACATACGCAGCAGCTAGCCCTAAACACCACTACTGGTACCCGCCAGCAGGTACACAGGCATTCATCGTTAACTTCAAGCACCCTGATGCTGCGAAGCATGAAGCATTGAGCAACGTTGACTTCCGTCGTGCTTTCTCTATGGCTCTTGACCGTCAAACTATCATCGACATCGCATTCTACGGTGGCGGTACTGTGAACGATTTCGCATCGGGTCTTGGCTACGCGTTTGAAGCTTGGTCTGATGAAAAAACTCACGACAAGTACAAAGGCTTCAACACTTACAACGCTGAAGGCGCGAAGAAGCTTCTTGCTGACGCTGGCTTCAAAGATGTGAACAAAGATGGTTTTGTTGACACTCCATCAGGCAAATCTTTCGAACTAATGATTCAATCGCCAAACGGCTGGACTGACTTCAACAACACAGTTCAACTAGCGGTAGAACAACTGAACGAAATCGGTATTAAAGCGAAAGCTCGTACACCTGATTTCTCTGTTTACAACCAAGCAATGCTTGAAGGTACATACGACGTAGCATACACAAACTACTTCCACGGTGCGGATCCATACACGTACTGGAACAGTGCTTACAACTCATCACTACAATCTGGTGATGGTATGCCTCGTTTCGCAATGCACTTCTACAAAAACGACAAGCTAGATGGTCTTCTAAACAGCTTCTACAAAACAGCTGATAAGAACGAACAGCTAGATATTGCACACGGTATCCAGCAAATCATCGCTGCAGACCAAGTGACAATCCCTGTGATGTCTGGTGCTTACATGTACCAATACAACACAACTCGCTTCACTGGTTGGTGGAACGAAGAAAATCCAAAAGGCCGTCCAAACATTTGGGCTGGTATTCCAGAGCGTCTACTTCATGTACTGGACCTAAAACCAGTTAAATAAGTAATCGTTCAATCCTTGCGGCGTAACCTCTTACGCCGCTTATAAAAATCCCCACACTCTCAATTGAAAGTATGGCGCTAGTCGTCAGGGGATTTTTCGTTCCAAATTTCGCTAGGAGCGACCTGAATCCAGAAACAGGGAAACAATCTGGGTGAGTAAGGTGTGAGTTATGGGTTATTTTTTAAGACGTTTGTCATTTTATTTTGTCGCGCTATTAGTTGCTGCGACGTTAAACTTTATTATTCCAAGAGCAATGCCTGGTGACCCAGTTACCATGATGTTTGCGAACGCTTCTGTACAAGTTACTCCAGAGCGTATTGCTGCAATGAAAGAACTATTAGGCTTCGTTGATGGTGGCTACTTAGTTCAATACGTGGCGTACATGAAGAACATTCTTAGCTGGGAACTTGGTACATCAATTCAATTCTACCCACTTTCTGTAAACACACTGTTGGGTGGAGCATTCGGTTGGTCGCTTTTCTTAGCCGGCACCGCAGTTATTCTTTCTTTCTCGATTGGTTCAATCCTAGGTATTTTCGCAGCGTGGAAACGCGGCAGTAAGTACGATGCCTTCGTAACGCCAGGGATGCTGATTCTACAAGCCGTTCCTCAAGTTGTTATCGCGATGATTGCACTATTTACCTTTGCAATTGGCTTGAAGTGGTTCCCAACAGGGTATGCCTACACCGCTGGTACTATACCTGATTGGACAAGCTGGGCATTCATTAAAGATGTCGCTTACCACGCCTTCTTACCACTGTTCTGTGCTTCTGTTGTTCAAATTGGTGGCTTCCTAGTAAACATGCGTAACAACATGATCAACCTACTAGCCGAAGACTACATCACCATGGCGAAAGGCAAAGGCCTGAGCGAAAACCGAGTGGTATTCAACTACGCAGCTCGTAACGCGATGCTACCTAGTGTGACAGCCCTGTCAATGTCGCTAGGTATGGCAATCGGCGGTCAGTTAATTATCGAAATCATCTTTAACTACCCAGGTCTTGGCAGCGTACTTTTCAACGCAATTAACGCTCGTGACTACCAAGTACTGCAAGGTCAGCTGCTTATCATGACGCTATTCATGCTGTTCTTTAACCTAGTTGCAGACATGCTTTACGTTGTTCTTGACCCTCGTCTTCGTAAGGGTGGTAAATAATCATGAAAGACTTTTTAAAACTCATTTGGCGTAACCCGATGGCCCTAACAGGCGTCATCATCCTAAGTATTTTTATTCTTGGCGCGATTGCAGCTCCATTAATCACCAAACATGTACCAGACAAGCGTACAGGTAACCCACACGAATATCCTGGTTTCGTGGTGAAGTCTGCACAAACTAACCCTGATGGCTGGGTTGCTCAAAATCTAGCAGACGACCGTCGTACATTGATCATGTCTAAAAAGGCAGACCACGTACTAGGTACAACTCGTATGGGTCGTGACGTTTGGTCTCAAGTGGTATACGGCGCACGCGTATCTCTTGCTGTAGGTTTTGGTGCGGGTCTAACCGTATGTTTACTCGCAACTGTTATTGGTGTTTCTGCAGGTTACTTCGGTGGCCGTGTCGATGACGTTCTAACAGCCGCAATGAACATCATGCTGGTAATCCCTCAATACCCATTACTGTTCGTAGTAGCAGCCTTTATCGGTGAGGCAGGGCCACTCACCATAACCTTGGTTATCGGCTTTATGTCTTGGGCTTGGGGTGCCCGTGTTGTTCGCTCCCAAACCTTAGCACTGCGTGAAAAAGAGTTTGTAAAAGCCGCTGAAGTTTTGGGTGAATCTTCATTCCGCATCATCTTCGTAGAGATTCTGCCAAACCTTATCTCTATCGTTGGCGCAAGCTTCATCGGTTCGGTGATGTACGCAATCATGATGGAAGCAACCATCTCGTTCCTAGGTCTTGGTGACCCGAACACAATCAGCTGGGGCATCATGCTTTACAACGTTCAAACCTCTTCATCAATGCTGATTGGCGCTTGGTGGGAACTGCTGGCTCCTTGTATCGCACTGACACTACTTGTAACTGGCCTTGCTCTACTTAACTTCGCGGTCGATGAAATTGCTAACCCGCAACTGCGTTCTCACAAAGGCATGAAGCGTTGGAAGAAACTAGCAGCTCAAGACAAAGAAGAACGTGAACCAGAACTACCACCACAAAATGCACTTTGGAGCGGAGATAAATAATCATGTCTGAACCACTAATTTCTATCCGCAACTTATGCGTGGATTACATCACAGAGTCTGGCGATGTTCGTGCGTGTAACAACGTAAGTTTCGACATCGCTCCAGGTGAAGTCTTCGGCCTAGCTGGTGAATCTGGCTGTGGTAAATCAACGGTCGCTTTCTCTCTTATGCGTCTTCATAAGCCGCCCGCTTACATCAGTGGTGGTGAGGTTATCTTCAACGGTGAGAACATCCTTGAATACAGTGATGACCGTATGCAGTCGTTCCGTTGGAGTGAGATGTCGATGGTATTCCAGAGCGCGATGAACGCACTCAACCCAGTACTACCGATGGAAGAGCAGTTCTGTGACGTAATCATGCGTCACACCAACATGACTCGCGAGCAAGCTAAGCAGCGTGCTGAAGGTCTACTTGAAATCGTCGATATTCACCCGAGCCGATTGAGTGACTATCCTCACCAATTCTCTGGCGGCATGCGTCAGCGCTTGGTTATTGCTATCGCGTTAGCACTGAATCCAAAGCTGATCATTATGGATGAGCCGACAACCGCACTTGATGTGGTTGTGCAACGCGAAATCCTACAAAAGATCTATGCACTAAAAGAAGAATTTGGCTTCTCAATTCTGTTCATCACCCATGACTTGTCATTGATGGTCGAGTTCTCTGACCGCATCGGCATCATGTACTCAGGTGAGCTAATCGAAGTGGCTAACTCTCAAGATATTCTAGAAAACCCTTACCACCCTTACACCAAAGGGCTGGGAAGTTCTTTCCCTCCACTGACAGGGCCAAAGACAAAGTTAGCAGGTATTCCGGGTAACCCTCTGAACCTGTTAGAGATCCCTGAAGGGTGTCGTTTCCAAGCTCGTTGTGACCGTGTACATGAAAAGTGTACCAAGGTGCCAACCAAGCTGCGTTCTATCGACCCGGGACATTTGTCTAACTGCCACCTGTACGGTGACCCAATAGTACAAAGGAAGCTATAGCTTGCGTGAATAACGAACAAGGCGGCTCGACCGCCTAAAAACAAGCAAAGCGAATAAGGATTCTGGAGACAATTATGAGCAAAGATTTCGGTCAATTATTGGTAGAAGGCAAGAATGTCGTAAAAGACTTCCCAATAAGCAGTACCACCATTCAAACCCCAATGATGCGTGCGATTAACGACGTGTCATTCAAGATGTACAAAAGCCGTGGCCTAGCAGTGGTTGGTGAGTCTGGTTCAGGCAAATCAACAACCGCAAAAATGATCGCAAAAATGTACGCACCTTCAGGCGGCACGATCGAATACAAAGGTCGTGATATCCAAGAGATCTCAAGCAGAAAAGAGCTTATGCACTACCGTGAAGGCGTGCAGATGGTATGGCAAGACCCGTTTGGTTCATTGAACCCAACACACAATATCTTCCACCACATTGCTCGACCACTGTTGATCCACAAGAAAGTATCTCCGGGCAACAAGAAAGAGCTAGAAGAACGCGTTTACGATCTTTTAGAGCAAGTAGGTCTCATTCCGCCAAAAGAGACGGCGAAGAAATACCCTCACCAACTGTCTGGTGGTCAGCGTCAACGTGTCAACCTAGCCCGCAACATCGCGGTAGGTGCCGAAGTTGTACTAGCCGATGAGCCAACTTCAATGCTTGATGTATCGATTCGTGCCGGTGTTTTGAACCTGATGGAAGAGATGAAGTTCGAGAAGCAAATGTCTCTGCTTTACATCACTCACGATATCGCAACCGCTCGTTACATCGCTGAAGACCTTTCGGTGATGTACGTGGGACACATGGTGGAATGGGGCGATACCGATGACGTGATTGCTAACCCTCAGCACCCATACACCCAATTGCTTGTTTCGGCCGTTCCAGATCCTAAGAAGTCGATCCACGAGCAACTTGCAGGCAACAAAGGTGAGATTCCTCTGTGGACACCAGTATCAGCAGGCTGCCCATTTGCAGGCCGATGTACTCACGCAATGGATAAGTGCAAAGAGCAGCTACCAGGGGTTACGCAGCTCGCTGATAACCACTTTGTGCGCTGTTACCTACACGAAAGCTAAGCAATAAAACCCAAGTTAGGGTCTTCGGACCCTAACTATTTATATCCAAAACATTCAAGTACCTAGCCAATAGAAACTAGGACTGTCGGAGAATATTGATGCTGTTATTGACCAACCATATTGGCTATGAGTCCACAGGCCCGAAGCAAGCTATCCTACAAACTAAGAAAGCTCGCCTATCAAGCACTACGGCTCTACTCGTCTGTGCTGACAACCATATGACTGTCGGAAATTTTGATGTGGTTAAACAAGGCCGCGTAGCAAATTGGCATCAAGGGCAATTCTTCACTATTGATTTCAGTTCAGTCACTGAATCTGGTCGCTACTACCTACGTTTTGACAACCTGCGTTCAGAAGTATTTGAGATTGGTAGCAACCTATTAATGAACCACACGTTTTCTGATGTGCTTCATTACTTTAAGTCACAACGCTGTGGCGGTATTTTCGACAAAAAAGATCAACAGGCACAAATTCTAGGCACTGACAGATACGTCGATGTCCATGGCGGTTGGTACGACGCATCAGGTGATGTCAGTAAATATTTTAGCCACCTGTCTTATGGTAACTACCTAAACCCACAACAAATTCCGATGGTCGTTTGGAACATGCTAAAAAGCGTACGCTTGACTGGCCATAACCCAGACTTCCCGAAATTCTCCATGACTCGTCTAACGGAAGAGGCTCTGTTCGGTGCCGACTTCTTAGTGCGTATGCAAGACGCTGACGGATACTTCTATATGACGGTATTCGACAAATGGAGCAAAGATATCAACCAACGCGATATCTGCGCTTATGCGACTCAAGAAGGTCATAAATCAACGGACTTACAAGCGGGCTACCGACAAGGTGCAGGTGTTGCTATCGCAGCATTAGCCGCAGCTTCTGAGCTTGAAATCTGTGGCAGCTACTCGAGCCACACATACCTTGAAATGGCGGTTAAGGGTTACTGGCATCTAAAAGAGTACAACCTCCAGTATCTAAACGATGGTGAAGAGAACATCATCGATGAGTATTGCGCCCTACTCGCAGCCAATGAGCTGTATCGCGTAACACAAGACCTGCAATACCTATCAGAAGCAAGAACTTGGGCGACTCGTTTAATCTCTCGTCAGCAATCCGATGATTCATTTGAGCACTTCTGGTCGGCAAACTCTGATGGCTCTCGTCCATACTTTCACGCAGCTGAAGCCGGTCTTCCTGTGATTGCACTATGTGAATACATCGACAATGAAACCGATGCTGAATTAAAAGAACAGGCGCGCACAGTTGTTGAACAAGCTTGTCAGTTCGAAATCAAGATCACCGACAAAGTCACCAACCCATTTGGCTATCCAAGACAATACGTTAAATCTGTCGATGGTGATAAACGTGATGCCTTCTTCGTCGCTCAACAGAACGAAACCGGTTACTGGTGGCAAGGCGAGAACGCACGCCTTGGCTCACTCGCAACCATGGCTTACCTAGTTCAACCGCACATTAAAGATAGCGAACTTCAAGAGCGCTTAATCCAGCTTTCACAAAATAGCCTTGATTGGATCTTGGGCCTCAACCCATACCACATGTGCATGCTCGATGGTCATGGCCATAACAACCCAGACTACCTACCTCAGCTTGGGTTCTTCAATGCGAAAGGCGGTATCTGTAATGGCATCACAGCTGGTTTTGAAGATGAACAAGACATTGCGTTCAATCCACCAGCACAAAAAGATGACATGCTTCAAAACTGGCGCTGGGGTGAGCAATGGATCCCTCATGGTGCGTGGTTCTTATTAGCAACCGCTGCACAGTTCAACTTCTTAGCTCAGCGTAAGGAGCAATAATAATGACTCTTTACTACGTAGGTATTGATGGTGGTGGTACTTCTTGTCGTGCTCGTATTCGTGACGACCAAGGCAAATTGATTGGTGAAGCGAAAAGTGGCAGTGCCAACATCCTTTTGGGTGTTGATGTTGCGATGAGCTCAATTATTGATGCCATTACAAAAGCAGCACAACAAGGGCAACTCAACTCAGACCATTTTTCAAATATGCATGTTGGCCTAGCACTGGCTGGCGCTGAGCAAAAATCAGCATGGTTCGACTTCATGGCTCAACCACACCCTTTCGCAAGCATGACACTAAATACCGACGCTTATGGCGCTTGCATTGGTGCTCACAATGGCCAAAACGGCGCAATCATGATCGGTGGTACGGGTTCTTGCGGTATCTTCCTAAAAGACGGTGAGCAATATGTGGTTGGCGGTCGTGAATTTCCGATTTCAGATCAAGGCGGCGGCGCAGTCATGGGCTTACGTTTGATTCAACAAGTCTTGCTTGCAGAAGACGGTATTCGCAACAAAACCCCGCTGACTCTACATGTGATGAATCACTTTAATAATGATGTGGATGCCATTGTCGAATGGTCAAAAGGTGCTATTCCAAAGGATTACGGTCAATTCTCACCAGTTATTTTTCAACTCGCTAATGAAGGTGACGAACTGGCTATCGAGATGCTCAAGCAAACCGCCGCTAATATCGAAATGTTTGTACTAGCACTGCATCACAAAGGTGCGGACAAGGTATGCCTGATGGGAAGTATCGCAGAGCGAATTCTCAACTGGCTATCACCACCAGTACAGCAATGGATCGTTAAACCTCAATTCGACGCTATAGAAGGCGCATTGATGTTTGCCGGGAAACCACAACACAACTTGTATCAACAGGCTTAGCAGGGAAGTTATATGAATTATCGCATCGACTTAGCTGTTCTTTCTGAACAAAAAAATAACTGCCGATTTGGCCTTACGGTACATAACTTAAGTGACCTCGACGTAACAGATTGGTCTCTGCACTTTGCATTTGATCGATTCATCCTTCCAGAAAGTTTATCGCAAGGTGAACTGACTCAAGTTGGAAGCTTTTGTTCGTTCAAACCAAGTTCGTCAGTGTTAAAGGCGAACAACCATTACTACCTTGAATTCAGCATTCAAAGCGCCCCATTCCGTTTTTATTCTGACGGTCTAAACGATGCCTTTATCCAAACGCATCACCAAGGCGAAACCTCGGTGCTGCCAGTCGCGATATCACCTATTGTTCTGGCGTCACCATACCGTGAACGCAATCAAATACCTGAAGTTAACGCTGCTGAGATTGCATTGATTCCTCAGCCTAATCAGATCGAATTTCAGCAAGGTAGTTTCGCGCTAAGTAACTTCGCGCTAAATAACGACTGCAGAATTGAGGTTCAATCTCATCTTGCTGATAAGGCAGTCTCTTGGTTCCAGCAAGAGTTGCTCTCGACCTTTGAGCTGTCTCTTTCGACCGCGCTTTCAGCTGAACTTTCAAAAGACGAAAGCGGCAACATTCTATTTCGCAGCAACCCGACGTTAGATGAAGCCGAATACAAACTGACCATCACTGCACAACAGATTATTGCTGAATCAGGCAGCCAGTCGGGCTTTACACACGCTGTGGCAAGCTTGATTCAACTAGTTCAACAACTGGACGCAGAGAACTTCTCTCTACCATGTTGCAAGATAGCCGACCAACCGCGCTTTAAGTACCGCGGCATGATGTTGGACTGCGCTCGTCACTTCCACTCAGTAGAGCAAGTGAAGCGTTTAATCAATCAACTGGCGCACTACAAGTTCAACGTATTTCATTGGCACCTAACTGACGATGAAGGTTGGAGAATTGAGATAAAGAGCCTGCCACAGCTAACAGAAATTGGCGCTTGGCGTGGCCCTGATCATGCACTAGAGCCGCAATATACCCACATTGCGGAAAACTACGGCGGCTTCTACACGCAACAACAAATTCGTGAAGTCATTGAATATGCAGAGCAACGCAGCATCACGGTGATCCCAGAGATCGATATTCCGGGACACTGCCGTGCCGCAATCAAATCACTGCCTGACATGCTGGTAGAGCAAGCGGATACCACTCAATACAAGAGCATTCAGCACTACAACGACAATGTACTAAACCCAGGTTTGCCCGGTACTTACCAATTTCTAGATGCAGTTATTGAAGAAGTCGCAGAGCTATTCCCGAGCGAATTGATTCACATGGGTGCAGACGAAGTGCCACCCGGTGTGTGGACCAACAGCCCTGCTGCTCAAGCATTGATGAAAGAACACCAGTACCAAGACAGCAAAGACCTACAAGGCCACCTATTCCGCTATGCCGAAAACAAGCTTAAGCAACTCGGCAAACGCATGGTCGGCTGGGAAGAAGCACAGCACGGCGACAAAGTGAGTAAAGAGACCATCATCTACTCATGGCTCAGTGAAGAAGCGGCTGTCAATTGCGCTCGCCAAGGCTTTGATGTGGTGTTGCAACCTGCACAGTTTACCTATCTCGACATGACCCAAGATTATGCACCGGAAGAGCCGGGCGTAGATTGGGCTGCCGTTATCCCATTAGAACAAGCTTATACCTACGAAGCGCTTGCTGAGATATCCGACACCGACCCAATTCGTAAGCGGATCCGCGGAATTCAGTGTGCTCTATGGTGTGAGATCGTCACCAACCAAAAGCGTATGGATTACATGGTATTTCCAAGAATTAGCGCTTTAGCTGAAGGATGTTGGACACATAAAAACAACCGAAACTGGCTAGATTACCTGTCTCGCCTAAAGGGTCACTTGCCGCTACTCGACAGACTCAATGTTGACTATCGCAACCCTTGGAAAGCTCAATAAAACAAAACCAAAGCAACACTCACATCGAGCGCTTGCTAACTCAAATTAAGGTGCTCAGTCAGATAAGACTCAGCATCACTATTTAAAAATTAGCTGCATAGATGCAGTTTGTTAAAAAGGAAATGACAATGAAATACGGCTATTTCGATAACGACAATCGCGAATACGTCATCACTCGCCCTGATGTACCAGCACCTTGGACCAACTACCTAGGTACTGAAAAGTTTTGTACCGTGATTTCGCACAATGCGGGCGGTTACTCGTTCTACAACTCTCCGGAATACAACCGTGTTACTAAGTTCCGTCCAAACGGCACCTTTGACCGTCCTGGACACTATGTTTACTTGCGTGATGATGAGACGGGTGATTACTGGTCTATCTCTTGGCAACCAGTGGCCAAGAGCCTAGATGAAGCGAACTACGAGGTTCGTCACGGCCTGTCATACTCAAAGTTCAAATGTGAATACAGCGGCATTACCGCAACCAAGACGCTATTCGTACCTAAGGGTGAAGATGCAGAAGTTTGGGACGTTGTATTAAAGAACAACACTGACAAGCCACGTACTATCAGCACTTTCTCGTTTGTTGAGTTCTCTTTCAGCCATATTCAATCAGACAATCAAAACCATCAGATGTCTTTGTACTCTGCGGGCACGTCTTACCAAGAAGGTGTTCTGGAATACGACCTGTACTACAACACTAACGACTTTGAAGGCTTCTACTACCTAGCTTCAACTTTCTCACCAGACAGCTACGATGGCCAACGTGACAACTTCCTTGGTATGTACCGTGATGAAGCAAATCCAATTGCGGTTGAAAACGGTAAGTGTTCTAACAGCGCTCAAACTTGTTACAACCATTGTGGTTCTCTGCACAAGCAATTTACGATTCAACCCGGTGAAGAAGTTCGCTTTGCGTATGTACTCGGTATCGGTAAAGGCAACGGTGAACGCCTACGTGAGAAGTACCAAGACACAGCAAACGTAGACGCCGCTTTCCAAGGCATCAAAGATCACTGGGACGAGCGTTGCAACAAATTCCAAGTTAAGTCGCCAAACGAAGGCTTAGACACAATGATCAACACGTGGACGCTATACCAAGCGGAAACCTGTGTGGTTTGGTCACGCTTTGCATCATTCATCGAAGTTGGCGGTCGTACTGGTCTTGGTTACCGTGATACGGCTCAAGATGCTATTTCAGTACCCCATGCCAACCCACAAATGACCAAGAAACGTATTATCGACCTGCTTCGCGGCCAAGTGAAAGCGGGCTACGGTCTACACTTGTTCGATCCTGACTGGTTCGATCCAGAGAAAGCCGACGTTGAGCCATCAAAATCACCAACAGTTGTTCCAACACCGTCAGATGACGACAAGATCCACGGCATTGAAGATACATGTTCTGATGATCACCTATGGATCGTTCCAACCATCATCAAGTACGTGATGGAAACCGGTGAGCACGACTTCTTCGATGAAGTGATTCCATACGCAGACGGTGGCGAGGCGACAGTTTATGAACACATGAAAGCGGCACTGAACTTCTCTGCTGAATACGTGGGTCAAACGGGTATCTGTAAAGGTCTTCGAGCTGACTGGAATGACTGTTTGAACCTAGGTGGTGGTGAATCTTCAATGGTTTCATTCCTACACTTCTGGGCGCTACAAGAATTCCTAGATCTTGCTAAGTTCCGTAATAACGATGCTGATGTTGCGAAATACACTGAAATGGCAGCTAACGTTCGCGAAGCGTGTGAAACGCACCTTTGGGATGACGAAGGCGGCTGGTACATCCGTGGTCTAACTAAAAATGGCGACAAGATCGGTACCGCTCAACAAGCTGAAGGTCGTGTACACCTTGAGTCAAACACGCTAGCCGTTCTATCTGGTGCTGTATCTCAAGAACGCGGTGAGAAAGCGATGGACGCTGTTGATGAGAACCTTTTCTCAGAATACGGCCTACACCTAAACTCTCCTTCATTTGCAACACCAAACGATGATATCGGTTTCGTAACTCGCGTTTACCAAGGCGTAAAAGAGAACGGCGCAATCTTCTCTCACCCTAACCCATGGGCCTGGGTAGCAGAAGCGAAACTAGGCCGTGGTGACCGTGCGATGAAATTCTATGACGCACTGAACCCATACAACCAAAACGACATGATTGAAACGCGTTACGCAGAACCATACTCGTACGTGCAGTTCATCATGGGTAAAGATCACCAAGACCACGGCCGTGCAAACCACCCTTGGTTAACCGGTACCTCTGGTTGGGCTTACTTCGCGGTAACCAACTTCATTCTTGGTGTTCGTACAGGCTTTGAAGGCTTAACGGTTGATCCTTGTATCCCGACTGATTGGCCAGAATTCGAGGTTACTCGTCAATGGCGTGGCGCAACTTACAACATCACAGTGCAAAACCCGAATGCAGTAAGCAAAGGCGTTGCCTCTATCACTATCAATGGTGAATCAGTTGAAGGCGCTATCCCAGTACAAGCAGAAGGCAGCGTGAACGATGTTGTCGTTGTTCTAGGCTAGTCACGCAATTTAACGAACAGCTCTTGTCTCAAGTCTTTACAGGCTTGAGACAATGAGACTAAAAGGATTTTCTAATGATTAAATTTGGTACAGGTGGCTGGCGCGCTTTCATTGGTGAGGAGTTCACTAGAGAAAACGTCCGTTTGGTAGCGCAAGCACTCGCCAACATCATCAACAACGAAGATGCAGCCAAGAATGGGTTTGTGATCGGCTATGACCGTCGTTTCCTTTCCGATAAAGCCGCATGTTGGTTTGCAGAAGTACTTGCGGCGAACAACATCAAAGTAAGCTTCATCGATAAGTTTGTTCCAACACCTATCGTGATGTTCCAAGCAAAAGAGATGGGATGCACCTACTCGGCGTGTATTACCGCCTCTCACAACCCAGCCGATTACAATGGCATCAAGGTATTCATTGAAGGTGGCCGTGATGCTGATGAGATCATCACAGAGAAGATCGAACAGCAAATCGCAACACTGACCAACGAAGATATTATTCGTGTCGATTTCGAGCAAGCATTAAACGACAAAGAAATCGAGATCATCAACCCGATGAACGACTTTGTTGATTCAATCATCAACTTCATCGATATCGATTCGATCAAGAAAGCGAATCTACGTGTACTGATTGACCCAATGTTTGGCGTTGCAAAAAATGCTCTGCAAACCGTGCTGATTAACGGTCGCTGTGATGTCGACGTCATCAACGATGGCAAAAACCCAGATTTTGGTGGCTTAATGCCGTCGCCAAATGCTGCAACGCTGTATCGCTTGAAGCACTTAGTTGCAGCAGAAGGCTATGACATTGGTATTGGTACTGATGGCGATGCTGACCGTTTGGGAATCATCGATGAGAAAGGTCACTTCATTCACCCTAACGAAGTGCTACTCCTACTTTACTACTACTTGCTGGAATACAAAGGCTGGAAGGGCTCTGTCGTTCGTAACATCGCAACCACACACCTACTGGATAAAGTGGCGGCAGATCATGGTGAGAAGAGCTTTGAGGTTCCTGTAGGCTTTAAGCATATCAGCTCACAAATGGAGGCCGATGACTCTCTGATTGGTGGCGAAAGTTCAGGTGGTTTAACCATTCGTGGTCACATCAAAGGTAAGGATGGCGTATTTGCTTCAAGCTTACTGGTTGAGATGATCAGTGTGACAGGCAAGAAGCTGTCTGAATTACTTGATGAGATTTACTCTAAATATGGCTATGCCTACACCGCAGAAGGCGATTATAAGTTTAAACCTTCAGAGAAAGAAGCGCTCTACACTAAGATCTACGTCGAGAAGCAACTGCCTGAATTTGAATACGAAATTGAAAGAGTCAGCTATGAAGATGGTGCCAAGGTGTACTTCAAGAATGGCGGCTGGGTCATTGCTCGCTTCTCAGGAACAGAGCCGTTACTACGAATCTTCGCAGAAATGGAAGATAAAGACACTGCAGAACGTGTTCTTCAAAAAGTGAAAGACTTCCTCTCTCTATAGGCTTATAGAGTGCAGCAGTTTTGTATGGGACTTAACAAATCACTGCCTTGTTAAAGCCTATAAGTGAAGAACTCTTGCCCAGTACTTTGATTAAAGTGCTGGGCTTTTTTATCGCGATTCTTGTAACGATTAGTATCGCGTTATATCTCTTTAAAAAGCCAATACGCCTTTGGTATCGACTTTTACGTTGACCGGCATACCCACTTCAAGTGCTTCTGACGAGGTTGCTAATAACTTCTGACCATGCGCTTCGATTAAATAACGACAGTGATCACCCATAAATTGCTGTTCTAGCACCGAAATAGCACTATCTTGCTCGTAACTTGCTTGGATATGCTGGGGCCTTAGCAGAAGCTCACATGTATTGCCGAACTCAATCTCCGTTTGCGGTTTGGCTTCAACCATACCCAAACTGGTTTCAAATTCATGCTCCGAAATACGCTGTGCCTTTAAGTAGCTACCGCCACCCAAGAAATCAGCAACGAACTTACTCGAAGGGTGGAAATACAACTCAGATGCCGAACCATACTGTTCAATCACACCATGGTTCATCACAGCCATCTTATCTGCAAAAGCAAATGCCTCTTCGCGACTGTGAGTCACAAAAATAGCGGTCACACCCTGCTTCTTAAAGATCTTACGAATTTGAGAAATCAGCTCATGACGAACTTGAGTGTCAATGTTCGAGAATGGTTCATCTAACAGTAGCAAGTCTGGCTTGTACGCCAAAGAACGAGCAATAGCGACACGCTGTTGTTGACCACCTGAAAGTTGGTGTGGGTAGCGGTCACCGTACTCATCTAAGTGAACCAACTCCAGCATCTCTTGAACTTTGTCTTTCTTTTGCTGATCAGAAAGGTCTTTCAAGCCAAAGCCGACATTCTGGTTTACCGTCAGGTGCGGAAACAGGGCGTAATCTTGGAAAATCATACCAATGTTACGCTGCTCTGGTGGCAACCAATTCTCGCCATCATCAATGGTTTGACAGTTCAAACTCATCACACCGCTACTCAATGGAAGTAAGCCCGCAATCGCCTTCAGTAAGGTCGTTTTACCGCAGCCACTCGCACCAAGAAGACAAACAATTTCACCATGCTCAACTTCTAACGAGAGCGCTTCCAAAATGGTTTGCGACTCATACTTACAAGTCAGATCTTTAATTGATAATGCACAACTCATTAGTTTTTCTGCTCCAAGGAACGGTTTACGATGATTAGAGGAATTAAACCCACCAACACCAATAATACAGCAGGCATCGCCGCCAATTCTAGGTGCTCATCTGAGGCATAGTTATAAACATAAGTCGCCAATGTTTCGAAGTTGAAAGGACGCAGCAGCAAGGCCGCATTCAACTCTTTCATTGATTCGATAAACACCAGTAAGCCAGCGATCAATGCGCCACGTTTAATCAAAGGTAAATGAACACGGCGTAACATCTGATTGGTATTGCAACCCATGGTTTTTGAGGCCATATCCAATGAAGGGGATACTTTACTCAAGCTGCTTTCAATACTGCCAATTGCCACTGCAGAGAAACGTACGACCATGGCAAAAATTAGCGCGAACATGGAGCCAGAGAAGATCAAACCAGGTCGCCCCCACTCCATCACTTTCGCAATGTCATTGACCAAGTGATCCATGAACAAAACAGGTACCATCACCCCAATCGCTAACACGGTGCCTGGAACGGCATAGCCCATCGAAGCGAGACGCATATAAGCCTGATTTTTCTTACTCGGACTAACGCGTTGGTTAAAGTTAACAATCATCGCGATAATCACGCCAATAATTGCAGCAGCTACCGAAACGTAAAGGCTGTTGATGGCATATTCTCTGAATTCAGGGGTCCAGCTTTGAGCAAAATATTTGTAGGCGTAAATAATGAGCTGGCCAAGAGGGAATAAGAACGCAACGCAAACTAATCCCCAGCACCAGAATAGTGCCAGCCATTTTTTCCAACCAGAAAGGTCGTAACGAAAATCTTCGCGGCTGCTGAACTGATTCTGGAATAGCTTCTGCTTACGGCGACTGTATCGCTCTGAGCTCAACAGTAGGATCACGATAACCAGCATGATTGCCGATATTTTCGCAGCTGCCGTTAAGCTTGAGTAGCCTAGCCAAGTATCATAAACCGCAGTCGTTAAAGTATTTACCGCAAAGTAACTCACGGTACCAAAGTCACCGATGGTCTCCATAGCAACAAGCGATAAACCGACCGCCATTGATGGACGAACAAGTGGTAAGGAGATACGACGGAAGCTTTCCCAAGGCGAGCATTTTAGCAAACGAGCAGATTGTAATAAGGAGACGTTTTGCTCCATAAATGCCGCGCGGCACAGCAAATAAACATAAGGATAGAGAACGAGAGACAGAACAATAATAGCGCCGGATAAGGTTCTAATATCTGGGAACCAATACTCACCGGGTCCCCACCCAGTAAGATCTCGCAGTAGAACCTGAACAGGGCCGGCAAAGTCGAACCAATCGGTAAAGATATAGCCAACAATATAGCCTGGCATTGCTAATGGCAGGACGAGTGCCCACTGCAAAACACGCTCTCCCGGAACACGGCACATTGCCATAACCCAAGCCGACGGAATACCAAAAACTAAAGACAGGAACATGGTTCCTATGACTAAAACCACCGTATTGTAGGCATAGGTAGGCATCACTGTGGACATCAGATGAGAAAATAGCTCATCTGTTTCTCCAACAGCCGTCGTAAAAATCGCTAAGATCGGTAAGACCAGTAATACAGCAATAATGCCGCTACTGGTGTTCCATAAATAATTCTTTTCTTTCATCGCCTAACTACAACGAGGCTTAATGAAACACAAATGCATTTGCAAATACATCTCATATCCTTTTAATGGTGGGGTTATTTATACCCATATACTCTAATGACTTCAAGGTGAGATGCTAATAACTCAAGGGATCAACGGGGTGCTTTGTATCAAAAAGTGATTTTCCAATAACAAACAACCCCAAGTAGCCAAAATGGCGACTTGAGGTTGTCATTTTACTTAGGCCGAAGCCTACCGTAATAAATTATAGATCGAACTTAACTTCGTCTAATAGCTTGATTGCAGCCGCGTGGTGGTTTGCAATTTCGTCTAGAGAAATAGTATCCGCTTTGAACTCGCCCCATGAAGCAACAAGCTCAGAAGGTTTAACGTCTGCTTTCACTGGGTATTCGTAGTTCACTTCTGCGTACATGCTTTGTGCTGTGTCACCAGATAGGAATTCCATCAGCTTAACGGCATTCTCTTCATTTGGAGAGTATTTAGCCATTGCCATACCAGAGATGTTTACGTGAGTACCTGTAGTCTCTTGGTTAGGGAAGTTAATGTAAACAGAGTCAGCCCAAGCTTTTTGCTCTTTATCATTAACCATCTTACCTAGGTAGTAGCTGTTACCAAGAGCAACATCACATAGACCTTCTTTAATCGCTTTAACTTGCGCGCGGTCGTTACCTTGAGGCTTACGTGCTAGGTTTGCTTTTACGCCTTCTAGCCATTCTTTCGTTTCAGCTTCACCTTTGTGAGCAATCATCGAAGATACTAGAGAAACATTGTATGGGTGCTTACCACTACGAGTACAGATTTTGCCTTTAAATTCAGGCTTAGTTAGATCTTCGTAAGTGAACTCTTCACCTAGACGACCAACACGGTCACGTGAAGAATAAACGCTACGTGTACGAGTTGTTAGAGCGAACCACTCGTTATCTGTATCTTGGTATTGAGCTGGGATGTTCTTTTCAAGTACATCGCTTTCTACAGATTGAACCAGACCTTGTTTAGTTAGCTCAGATAGACGGCTGATATCTACAGTTAAGACAACGTCAGCTGGGCTGTATTCACCCTCTTGAGCTAACTTCTCTGCTAAACCTTTTTTAGCAAACTTAACGTTTACTTTAATACCAGTCTCTTTTGTGAACTCTTTGAACATTGGCTCAACAAGGAAAGGTTGACGGTAAGAGTATACGTTTACTTCTTCCGCAGCCATTGCTGTCGGGGCAATTACACCACACGCTAGAGCTGAAAGTGTTAGCAATTTCTTCATTGTAAAATCCTTTATATCGAAATGATAATGTCTATCAGTTGCGTTATTATATTCATCATTAACATAATTACAATGACGACCAACAAAAAATCCGTCTACTCAGACCATTCAAACTCTCACTTTTGTAACAAACCATTTCAACTTTGTGTCTTGTCGTTCCCCTTAAACAATGAGCCTAACTTCAACGTTCGTGTTTATATATTGTGCAACCGTAAATACAACAAAGCCCCGCAACAAGAGTTGCGGGGCTTTCTTTGTCCAACCTAACCCATTCAGATTAGGCGACGACTGTTGATTATTTTACTGATACAAACTCAGGGTAAGCGCCGACACCACAATCGTGCATGTCCATACCTTCAAGTTCTTCATCTTCCGTTACTCGGATACCGATTGTTGCTTTAAGCACCGCCCATACTGCTAGGCTAGCACCGAATACCCATGCAAAGATGACTGCTGCACCCATTAGCTGAGCACCAAACGTTGCATCAGCGTTGCTTAGTGGCACAGCCATTAGACCGAAGAAACCACATACACCGTGTACAGAGATAGCACCTACTGGATCATCAATCTTAGCTTTGTCTAGAGCGATGATGCTGAATACAACCAATGCACCAGATACCGAACCAATCGCTACAGCAAATAGAGGTGATGGTGATAGAGGGTCTGCAGTGATTGCTACTAGGCCAGCTAACGCGCCGTTAAGAATCATTGTTAGGTCTGCTTTACCCCAAGTTGTTTTACATACTAGTAGTGCTGCAATTGCGCCTGCTGCTGCTGCTGCGTTGGTGTTAAGGAAGATTTGACCTACTGCTGTTGCGTTCTCAAAATCCGAAACCATCAGTTGAGAACCGCCGTTGAAACCGAACCAACCGAACCAAAGGATAAATGTACCTAGCGTTGCAAGTGGCATGTTTGAACCAGGAATCGGGTAGATTTCACCGTTCTTACCGTATTTACCTTTACGAGCACCGAGTAGTAGAACACCAGCTAACGCTGCTGCTGCACCAGCCATGTGTACGATACCTGAACCTGCGAAGTCACTGAAACCCGCTTCTGATAGGAAACCACCGCCCCAAGTCCAATAACCTTCAACAGGGTAAATGAACGCTGTTAATACTACAGAGAAGATTAGGAATGACCAAAGCTTCATACGCTCAGCAACCGCACCAGATACTACAGACATTGCTGTTGCAACGAATACTACCTGGAAGAAGAAGTCTGATTCTAGAGAGTGATCTGCGCCTTCACCTTGTGTACCAATTAGAGTACCAAATGATGGCAACCAACCGCCTTCACCGTTGTCGACATACATGATGTTGTAACCAACCACTAAGAAAGCTGTACAAGCAATTGCGTATAAACAGATGTTCTTAGTTAAAATTTCTGTGGTGTTCTTTGAACGAACTAGGCCAGCTTCTAACATCGCGAAGCCTGCTGCCATCCACATTACCAACGCACCTGAAATGAGGAAGAAAAAAGTGTCTAGTGCGTAACGTAGTTCCGTTACTGTTGTTGTAAGTTCCATATTAAAGTCTCCAGTCCTTGTAATTCTTTAAAGTGCTTCAGCATCCATTTCACCAGTACGAATTCGTACGGCTTGGCTTAGGTCATACACAAAAATTTTGCCGTCGCCGATTTTTCCGGTGTGTGCCGCTTGGCTAATCGCTTCAACAACTCGGTCAACATTCTCAGCTTGGGTAGCAATCTCTAGCTTCACCTTTGGTAGGAAATCCACTTGGTACTCTGCACCACGATACAATTCAGTGTGTCCCTTCTGACGACCAAAGCCTTTCACTTCAGAAACAGTCATACCTTCAATACCCACATCAGAGAGCGCTTCGCGTACATCGTCTAATTTGAATGGCTTAACAATGGCATTTATTAATTTCATATTCGTTCCTTAAATTCTTACTTAATCCGTTAATTCTCTTATTACAATCCAAGTAGCGTGCCAAAAAGTTAAGTAGTTGATTTTAAATGAGATAAAGATAATAAGGTCGTAATAACGAAAAAGGCCGCACCAATATGGTGCGGCCTTTTCACTATATTAATGCGTTGCACTATTGTTGCTCCAGTTTTGGGCAACGGAGCCTTCAAAGCTCTGAGTGACTAACAAATAGGTGTTAGGGCTAGTAACCTAAAAAATCCATCCAGCGTTCGATGAGCAGTTCGAAATCATCGATTCCGCAGCTTGCTTGGCTTTCACAGTTATAGAAGTCGAATTCACTGCCCTCTTCCATCTCTTGCTCATGCGCTAACACGTTTTCTTGAATCGTAACTTCATCTTCATTGATCGCAAGGCTAATCTCCTTGCCAAGCAACGTCACTTCATTGCTCAGGTCCTGTCGAGATTGCTCAATCAACGCCATCACATGATCTAGCTTCTGCTTATCTTTACCAATCTCTTCTTGAAGCCAACGGCCAACAATCTCATGGCCCATGCTGCATTTCACATAGTATTCACCCATTAGAGTGTTTCTAGTAAATTCGAATTCCATAAGGCTCCAAAGCTCTAATAAAAAGAGACTCAATAAAAGGGTTGTGCCAAAAATGAGGCGAGAGTATATAGCGAAGTCATCAAGAGATCGAGTCGCTCGTCGTCCAGTATTCAGACATAAAAAAACGCCTACCGAAGTAGACGTTCTATCATTTGGGTTCCTCTAAATAGTTGGAGTTGCAGTTAGGCGACAAGTTCGTTCATCCCTATGAGCATAGAAGCTCTATGTAATTAGGGCGGCCGGCGCTCCGGTGAACGTACGCAGTCAACAACGCTGCAGCTACAAATATAACGAGGAACTAAGCTGGTTCTTGGAAGATAACCGTGTCTGCTTTTTCCGTGTACTGACCCATTTTATGGAAGTTCAGGTAACGGTATGTATCAGCAGCCGTTGCATTAATCTTCTCAGCGTACTCTAAGTACTCTTCTTTCGTTGGGATGCGACCTAGAATCGCGCCAACAGCAGAAAGCTCAGCAGAAGCCAGATAAACGTTCGCGCCATTACCTAAGCGGTTCGGGAAGTTACGCGTTGACGTCGACATAACCGTCGAAGCATCAGCAACACGAGCTTGGTTACCCATACATAGTGAACAGCCAGGAGTTTCGATACGTACCCCAGCACGACCGAAGATGCCGTAGTAGCCTTCTTCTGTCAGTTGGTCTTTATCCATCTTCGTTGGCGGAGCAACCCATAGGCGAGTGTTTAGAGAACCATTGAACTCTTCAAGCATCTTACCAGCGGCACGGAAGTGGCCGATGTTGGTCATACAAGAACCGATGAACACTTCTTGAATCTCTGTGCCTTGAACGTCAGATAGAAGACGAGCATCATCTGGATCGTTTGGTGCACATAGGATTGGTTGATCGATATCAGCAAGGTCAATCTCGATAACGTGCGCGTATTCCGCATCTGAATCAGCAGATAGCAACTCAGGGTTCTCTAGCCACTCTTCCATTGCTGTAATACGACGCTCAATCGTACGAACATCACCGTAACCTTCAGCGATCATCCACTTCAGCATCACGATGTTCGAGTTCAAGTACTCAGAGATAGACTCTTCAGAAAGCTTAACGGTACAACCTGCAGCAGAACGCTCAGCAGATGCATCAGAAAGCTCAAATGCTTGCTCAACAGATAAGTGCTCAACACCTTCAATTTCTAGTACACGACCAGAGAATTCGTTGATCTTACCGGCTTTCTCTACCGTTAGTAGGCCTTGCTTGATGCCGTAAAGAGGAATGGCATGTACTAGGTCACGTAGCGTGATACCCGGTTGCATTTCACCTTTAAAGCGAACCAAGATAGATTCAGGCATATCAAGAGGCATAACGCCTGTTGCTGCAGCAAATGCTACCAAGCCAGAACCCGCAGGGAATGAAATACCTAGAGGGAAACGAGTATGCGAGTCACCACCTGTACCTACAGTATCAGGAAGAAGCATACGGTTTAGCCATGAGTGGATAACGCCATCACCCGGACGAAGTGAAACACCCGCACGATTCATGATGAAATCAGGTAGCGTATGGTGAGTGTTTACATCAACAGGTTTCGGGTATGCCGATGTGTGACAGAAAGACTGCATTACAAGGTCTGCAGAGAAACCAAGACACGCCAGATCTTTAAGCTCATCACGAGTCATAGGACCGGTCGTATCTTGAGAACCCACTGTCGTCATTTTAGGTTCACAGTACTGACCAGCACGCACACCTTCAACGCCACATGCTTTACCAACCATCTTCTGAGCTAGCGTGTAGCCTTTATCAGATGCAGATGGATCGATTGGTTTAGCAAACAGATCCGTTTCAGCTAGACCTAGAGCGTCACGAGCACGACCCGTTAGACCACGACCGATGATCAGTGGAATACGGCCACCAGCACGCACTTCATCAAGAAGTACTTTGCTTAGCTCAAAGTTTGAGATCACAGAACCGTTCTTGTGAACAACACCTTCGTACGGGTAGATATCAATGATATCGCCCATGTTCATGTCTTGTACGTTCAGTTCAATGGGTAGTGCGCCTGAATCTTCCATTGTGTTGTAGAAGATTGGTGCAATTTTACCACCAAGACAAACACCGCCAGTACGCTTGTTTGGTACGAATGGGATATCTTCACCCATGAACCAAAGTACTGAGTTTGTTGCCGATTTACGTGAAGAACCTGTACCAACAACATCACCAACGTAAGCCAGTGGAATGCCATCTTTTTGCATTTCTTCAATTTGTTTGATTGGACCAACGCTACCCTGTTCATCAGGAGTAATGCCATCACGTTCCATCTTCAGCATCGCTTTCGCGTGTACTGGGATGTCAGGACGTGACCATGCATCAGGCGCTGGAGATAGGTCATCGGTGTTCGTTTCACCAGTGACTTTAAATACTTTTACTGTGATTTTTTCTGCTACTTTATCTTTCGCTGTAAACCATTCAGCATCAGCCCAAGATTGAAGTACTTGTTGTGCAGCAGCATTGCCAGCTTTCGCTTTCTCTTCTACGTCATAGAACGCATCGAACATCAGTAGAGTATGAGATAGCGCTTTAACAGCGATTGGAGCAAGCTCAGCATCGTCTAGTAGAGATACTAGAGATTCGATGTTGTAACCGCCTTGCATGGTACCAAGCAGTTCTGCAGCTTTTGCTTTGCTTACTAGTGGCGAAGCTACTTCACCTTTAGTGATAGCCGTAAGGAAGCCAGCTTTTACGTAAGCAGCTTCATCTACACCCGGTGGAATGCGATTTTCTAGTAGGTCAAGAATGATTTCTTCTTCACCTTGAGGTGGATTCTTCAGAAGTTCAACTAGGCCAGCTACCTGCTCAGCATCTAGTGGTTTTGGAACAACTCCTTCGGCAGCACGTTCTTCGACGTGTTTACGGTAGGCTTCAAGCACGACTTTTTTCCTCTCATTGCGGTTCACTTCTTCCCTTCATAATTGTTAGTAAAATAAAGAAGTGAACATCCTTGGAAACTTGGCTCTCCATTGCCATTTTTGTCATTCAATTTGTATTGATGAGCGGCGTCATAGAGGCCAAACTGTGGGCGGTAGAATAGCAAATTTAACGTTAAATTAAAATCTTATCATTTTGACCAACATAGCAAGTTAAGACGAAAGTCCCACTATTTTTGCCTAATTACGCACTTAAATGGCGACTCTGCGCATGATTATTTGTAGGACGTACCTACAATCAGATACACCGAATCGAAATTATCTTCGGTTCGGCCATAAGCTAAAATAATCGGCCCGATTGGAGAATCAACACCCGCGAAAACAGAACCCGCGGTGTACATTGGCGCTTCATCAATACTCAAATCATTGTTCGACCAAACACCACCATGCTCAATGGATGCGCCCACGTAGAATGGTGATTTAAAAAGGCCGAAGTCATTTTCAAACCACTTATAACGATAAATAAGGCTGGTGTAAGCCAAGTTCTGACCAATCATACTATTCCTTGGAATACCTGACAGGTTTAAGAAGCCACCAAGCTCTTTGGGATCAATAGGGAAAATCGAATTTTTGCTCTCTACAATACCGTAATCCAGCTTTGCGACTAAAGTATGCTTCTCAATACTCTTTGCTGCCATGAAATTGGCCGAAAACTCATAAACCGT
The DNA here is from genome assembly GCF_041469125.1 of Vibrio sp. 10N.286.51.E5. Classification (NCBI taxonomy): domain Bacteria; kingdom Pseudomonadati; phylum Pseudomonadota; class Gammaproteobacteria; order Vibrionales; family Vibrionaceae; genus Vibrio; species Vibrio sp. 10N.286.51.E5. Next base: position 88,521 of record NZ_JBFRJZ010000026.1, read on the forward strand.
ATCACTCTCAGACGTTAAATCCGATTCACCAAGAGAGCTGTCATTATCAAAATCATCATGAGAAACGAGGTACTCTAAATCGACAAAGTAACCCTTGGTCGGTAAGCTGAAATTATCCAAAGTATCCAGTCGGTAACCCATGAAGCCACCAATACGCTTGTAGCCACCACTGCCCAATGAAGGTAACGAAGAAACCTCAACATCCCCATCTGTATAACGAACACCAAATGTCAGCTCCTGCCACAAGGTTGGTTGATAGCCTAATGCCAATTCACCGACATATTCACTATACGTCATAGGGAGATAATCTTTCGTTACGTCCAGTGTCGGTTCTTCAATATCATCAATATCTGCGGGTAGGTTTCTGTTCTCTTTGCTGTAAACAACCGATGCCGAAGTAAACAGCTTTTGACTCGAAAAGAATGGCGAGTAAAGTTCCGCTTCAATTCGCTTGTCCGTTCCCATCTCGATATTGGTTCTTAGCTCTGCACCATGCTTATTAATATCAGTAAAGTTGGCTGAGACACCGAGCGAGTATTGGCTTGTAGTAGAGAAATCATCTTCAAGAAAGAATCGAAAGTTGAGGTAGTTTGGCCCCCAAGATTTTTCGTTCACATCGACCAGCAGTTGCTCCTCGCCATCTACCGTGTCAAATTCATAAGTCACCAACTCGAATCTATCTAGCGCATAGAGGTCTTGTACTTTAGATTCAATTTCACTGGTCTTCAGAATCTCACCTGAATCAAGGTTTAAACGGTTTTCGATCAGCTTATCGGAATAGTGGGTATTGTTATTGATAACAACTCGGTCAACGACGGTCTTATCGCCGTGTTTTAGCTGTCTGCGCGCTTTTTGTTTGTCCTCGATATAATGCTGATAATCGGCATTTGAGAGCGATAGCTTAGAAAGTTCATCAGTATGCTGCTTAGCAGCTTCATAGCCCGCGAGGAAAGCCGATGGCATTTTATCAAATTCTGTCGTCTCCATTTCCCCAACATCTGGGCGCAGGAAGACATCATCGTCTGTTAAAGTTTCAGCTTGCTCTTGGGTGCTGCGTTGAACAAGATAATTAGAGAGTTGGTCAGCTGCGGCTAGAAAATTCGTGAAATCATCTTTGCCTTTGTAGTTGGTACTGATATCCACCGCAATGACGATGTCTGCACCCATCGCTCTGGCTACGTCGACGGGCATGTTATTGGTGACACCACCATCAACCAGCATTCGACCATCGAGGTCATAAGGGGGAAGCGCGCCGGGAACTGACATACTCGCCATCATGGCATCAACAAGGTGGCCATGATCGATGACCACCTCTTCAAGTTCGATAATGTCAGTTGCGACTGAACGGTATGGGATAGCAAGATGGTCGAAAGAATCGAATGAGGATAGATTACCCGTGGTCTCACGCAGAATACGCAACATATTCTGGCCTTGCACCACCCCTTTCCTTGCTTTGATTTCGCCCCAACCTAAGCCGAGATCGGTGTTCAGTTGGTAGCGGTCTTCATATTCTTTGTCACGTACGCGGCGATCACTACGGTTAACGCGATCACGATAACCGCGATTCCAATCAACCGTATAAATAAAGCTCTCGATCTCGTCTGCGCTCATCCCTGTCGCATAAAGACCACCAACGTATGAGCCCATACTGGTACCGGTAATGTAATCAACCGGGATTTGCATCTCTTCTAGAGCTTTAAGCACACCAATGTGAGCTGCACCTTTTGCCCCACCACCAGCAAGAACGACAGCAACGGTTGGCCTTTTATGAGCTTGTTCAGCCTGCTGAGATTGATCAATCTGTGTCGCGGTGGATGCAAACAGCTGAAAACTGATCACAGTACCGACAACACCTAAGCCACTCACTAACCAACGAGAAATCATTATGTTAACTGTCCTTGTCATTCTTTCTTGTTACGACTTTACCACTGAAAAAGCTTCTTTAGCCACTGTTTTGGTTGACTTTCACAGCCCTTTTTAATGTTTCCACCCTCATCCCAAAGTGGCAGTTTAACTGCACCATCACAATCAAACTCTAAAGCCCCTTCAGAAGTTCGAGTAAAGTTAGCGGTGACAATTCCTGTCGGCCAAGGCAGTAATAACTGCTCGGGTGTTCTCTGTTTGAGATAATCGGCATAAACACGTAACGCACCACTCGAACCAGTAAGCTTAGTCGGCTTATTATCATCACGTCCTAGCCAGATGGTCGTCACTTCACGGCCATCTACGCCCACGAACCAACTGTCTCGGCTGTCATTACTAGTGCCAGTTTTACCAGCTAACCCTGCCCATGCAAACTGACCTTGTAGGAAACGGCCCGTGCCTTCCGACACGCCACGTTTCATTGCATAGGTTGTAAGCCAAGCGGCTTGCTGGTCAACGCTTTGTGATACACGAGGGATCGACTGATACAGAACCTCGCCATCGTTATCAACAACTGAGCGAAGCGCAGACAAAGGTGCTATACGCCCAGAATTGGTAATGGTTTGATACATCTGCGCAACTTGGAACGGAGTCAGTGAGAACGAACCCAAAAACATCGACGGCACTGGGCGAATCTCATTTTTATCGACCCCCAGTTTTCCAATCGTATCCGAGACACTATCAATGCCTAATTGCATGCCTAAACGAACAGTAGGTACGTTGTAAGACTTAGAAAGCGCCACATACAAAGGCACATCGCCACGGAACTTACGATCGAAGTTTCTCGGGCTCCACACGCTACCTTTACTGCCTTTCAAGCTCAGTGGCGTGTCTTTCAATGTTGTCGCCAACGTGTACTTCTGAGGCTGCTCTAGTGCGGTTAAGTAAATTGCAGGCTTGACCAAAGAACCAATTGGGCGACTCGCGTTCAAGGCACGGTTAAAGCCATCGTAGCCAGTACGCTTACCACCGACCATCGCCCGGATTTCACCGGTATTTCTATCCACGGCAATAGCTGCTGCTTCCAGCTTATTACCTGCGGTTTTCGATAAATCAGGCACCTTACGAGCAATCGACTTCTCTAACTTGTCTTGAGATACCGGATCCAGAGAGGTAAAGACTCGAATCCCTTTTTTCGCCTCAAATCGATCGCCGACATACTTCTTAAGCTCAATGTTTACTTGTTGGAAATAAGCGGGCTGACGGCTAGCAATGCGTGGGTTGTCTTGAATATCCAAATCACGACTCGCCGCCTCTTCGTATTGTCGCGGAGTTAAGATGTCTTGTTGCATCAATAAGCGAAGAACCAGATCGCGTCGAGTCTTAGCACGCTCAGGATAGCGAACCGGATTGTAATACGACGGTCCTTTCACCATACCCACCAGCAGTGCTAGCTGATCGATGCGCAGCTCTTGAATAGGTTGACCAAAATACAAACGAGACGCTAAACCGAAGCCATGAATCGCTTGCCCACCATTCTGTCCAAGATAAACCTCATTTAAGTAAGCCTCTAGGATACGGTCTTTGCTGTAACGATGGTCTAAGATAAGTGCAATGTAGGCTTCACGAACCTTACGCCACAATGTACGTTCACTGGACAGGAACAGGTTTTTTGCCAACTGTTGTGTCAGCGTACTACCACCTTGTACCGTTCGCCCAGCTTTGACGTTAACGACCATTGCACGAGCGATGGCCAGTGGCGACACACCATCGTGTTGATAGAAGTTTCGGTCTTCGGTTGCCAGTAAGGCATCAACCATCACTTCTGGGAACTGATTGCGTTTTAAGAACAGGCGCTGCTCATCGTTACTTTTCTCAAGCATGCCAAGCATTTTCGGTTCAACACGCAGGTAGCCCATGTCGCCTTTCTTCTCCAGCGACTGAATGCGAGTTAATTCGTTACCATTGAAGTGCAGCATCACATGACGATCCGCTTCCGGTCCATCAACAAACTCGAACGGACGACGAATCATTTCAATCTTGGTAGAAGAAGAAGAGTATTCGCCTGGGTGACGAGGCGCGTTCACCTTACGATAATTAAGTACATCGAGCTCATTCTTAACCTGTACCAAACTCACCGGAGTTCCCGGAGACAGGTCTAGCACTCGCGCATAAACCACGGTTGGCAAATCAAACAGCTGACCTTCAAAGCGCTGTTTGACCACAGAATCAAGATAAATACCGACGAACAACAGCAATGCCGCAAGCGCTAAGCCCGCTTTCCAAGAAATGCCCCATAGGATCTTCAACCAACCTCTTTTGCCAGATTTCTTAGCCTTAGGTTTGGTCTTTTTCGCAGCCGCTCTTGGTTTTCTTGGCTTGGCTTTGGTCGCTGGTGACTTCTTTGCTGGCGCTTTTTTAGGTGGTGCCTTTTTTGGCGTTAACATTTTGGTCATCATCGATTCAACTGTCGTTTGGTTTTAGTGGTTGCTACATGGTTAGCAGGGTCATCCGGCCAAGGATGTTTTGGGTAACGGCCCTTCATCTCTTTTTGTACTTCTTTGTACGCGCCAGCCCAAAAGCCAGCTAAATCTTGAGTAATTTGTAGTGGTCGCTGTGCTGGAGAAAGGAGCTCAAGCACTACTTTTTTACGCCCTTGCGCGATCAATGGCGAGTCTTGTTCGCCAAAGACTTCCTGCATTCGCACTGAGATCACTGGTTCAGATTGATATTGATAACGAATGGCCTTCTTGCTGCCTGTTGGCATCAGATAGTGCGTTGGCAACCATTGGTCGATTTCTTGATTCAAAGGCCAACCAAGATAAGCCGACAATGCTTGCTCAATCGAAACACTAGACAGTCCTTTTGCCGACTTAATGCCATTCAGATAGGGAGATAGCCACTCATCAAGGTGTTCAATCAAACTCGCATCGTCCATCGCTGGCCAATCATGCTCAGGCATCCAAAGCTCTGCACTGCGTACACGCTCAACCAACTGCTTAGCCGAAGCTGTCCAATTTAAGCGATCCAACCCACATCGAGCGACATAATTGAGCAGCGCTTGGCTCGCCTGATTCGCATCGGGATCAGGTAAAGCTTTGGTGCTGATAATCAACTTGCCCAGAGATACACGCTGCTCAGCAACTAAACGGCCACGTTTCTCATCCCAATCGGCGTAATCGGAACGCACAAACAGTTTTGGAAATTCAGCTTCTAACTGTGCGATATCAACCGCGGTGGCTAAGAAAATCTGACTGGCTCGCCCTGTGCTGCGCATCAAATCAATCACTACGATATAGTTATTGTTCGCCAGTGGATCATCATCACGAACCTCAGCACCGTGGCCATTCGCCAAAAGGAAAGCACTGCTGGTCGCGCTTCTCACTTGTGCAATCCGATCTGGGAAGGCAAAACAAAGCACTAATGGTAGCAATGATTCGTCAGCTTGTGACAAATCTAAGTGATGATTGAGTTTGCTCGCGAGACTTTTCGCTCGCTGCATCACAACGCTATTTTTGGAATGTTTTCTTTGCTTAAGTCGATGCAAAGAGTGTTGAATATCCGTCACATTGCGCTCCGGCTCTTCCAGCAAAGCAGCAGCAACAATCGCGACATTCAACAGAGCAGGACTACCTTGCTGCGCTTTAACCAACATGCTGGCAATACGAGGCTCTAGACCTAAACGTTGGACCTGTTTTCCTAATGCCGTAAATTGACCATTATCGTCTAACAATTCAAGAGTCTGTAAGAGTTGCTTGGCTTGCCCGATAGAAGCTTTGGGTGGAACGTCTAACCATTGCAGTTCATCAGCACTCGCAGCGCCCCATTGCGTCAATTCAGACACCAGCGAAGACAAATCAGAATGAAGAATTTCAGGTTCTGGTATAGCTGGTTGCTGCATCAGCTGCGTTTCGCTGTACAAACGAACGCACAAGCCCTCTTCAATTCGTCCCGCACGGCCCGCTCGTTGTTCAGCTGAAGATTGCGAGATTTTCACTTGCTCAAGCTTAGTAATACCGGTTTTCAGATCGAACTTCGCCACACGTTCAAGCCCAGAATCAACCACCAATCGAATACCTTCAATCGTCAAAGAAGTCTCAGCAATATTGGTCGCTAACACCACCTTTCGACGCCCTTTCTCTGATGGCGCGATCGCTTTCTGCTGTTGAGAAAAGCTGAGTTGTCCATACAGAGGACACACATCGATATCATTGGCGAATTGTTCTAGTTGAGATTCCACCTGCTTAATCGCAGAAACGCCCGGCAAAAAGGCCAGAAGTGAGCCTGACTCTTTCTCCATCAGAGAGCGAATCACGTTAGCCATTTTAGGGGCTAGATATTCATTTGCGTTAAGAGGCTGATAACGGAAATCGACCGGAAAGGTGCGACCTTGTGATTCAACGTATTTGGCATTCGGCAGCAAAGTTTGCAGAGCTTGTTGATCTAAAGTTGCCGACATCACTACCACTTTCAGATCGTCACGCAACGCCTCTTGGATCTCTAAGCTAAACGCCAATGCGGTATCGGCGTGAATACTGCGCTCGTGAAATTCATCAAAGATCACCATATCAACCCCAGTTAATTCAGGGTCGGTTTGGATCATTCTTGTCATGATCCCTTCAGTAACAATCTCTAAGCGAGTCGCACTGCTGCTTTTAGATTCACCACGAACTCTAAAGCCAATGCTCTCTCCCACCTTTTCTCCCAATTGGCTCGCTAAGTAAGTAGCAATATTCCTTGCAGCCAAACGCCTCGGTTCAAGCATGATGATTTTGCCTTGAACGGCGTTGGTCTTAACTAACTGTAAAGGGAAGAATGTTGACTTACCCGCACCGGGAGCGGCCTTTAGAATAAGTTGAGTGTGTGTTTCTACGCCAGCGAGCAGATCTGGCATCACAGCTTCTATGGGCAGTTGTGGCAATGGGAGAACCTTGTGGTGTAATGTTGGCAACATTGTACATAAAAACCTACCTGTCTAAATAAGTAATATGCACTTCAATCCTCCATTAGAGCCAGCGACTCTTATTAAACGCTATAAACGCTTTCTCACTGACATCCAACTTCCAGACGGTAGCGAGCGCACTATCCACTGCGCTAACACTGGAGCGATGACAGGATGTGCGACTCCTGGCAATACGGTGTGGTACTCAACCTCCGATAATGCAAAGAGAAAGTACCCAAACAGCTGGGAGATCTCAGAAACAGACAAAGGTCATCGTATTTGTGTAAATACTGCGCGGGCAAACCAGCTAGCAGTGGAAGCAATTGAAAATGGGACTATGGTTGAACTCTTAGGTTATAACGCGTTACGAACCGAAGTGAAATATGGCAGTGAGAATAGTCGCATTGATATTCTGCTTGAAGATAACGAAAAGCCGCCTTGCTATATCGAAGTGAAAAGCGTCACTTTGCTCGACGAGCAAGAAACGTCAACTAAAGGGCAAGGTTTTTTCCCTGATGCGGTCACAACCAGAGGCCAAAAACATCTGCGTGAACTCACAGAAATGGTCGAATCTGGAAATAGAGCCGTACTTTTATTCACTGTTTTACATTCAGGTATTGAAAAAGTGTCTGCGGCACACCATATAGACGCCAAATATTCGTTATTACTAAAACAAGCACAAGACGCTGGAGTTGAAGTGCTTTGCTATAAAGCAGAGCTCAGCAGTACTCAAATACAACTAAAACAAGCTGTTGAATTTATCAATAGCTAAGCAAAGATGCTGAACTAATCACATTGATTGCAAGTTTGAATAAGAGTATTTGCCACCATTCGTTCTTTCTGCTATAGATACCCGCCTTAAAATTAGCTGCTTTGCAGTTGACTAGGTGTAAATAGGAGATGCTGTATGCCAGAATCTAAGAAAAAAGCGCTAGGCATCCTAGCCATCGCAGGTGTTGAACCGTACCAAGAGAAGCCAGGTGAAGAGTACATGTCACTTGAGCAAACGGAACATTTTACAAAAATTTTAGCAGCTTGGCGCAACCAGCTCAGGGAAGAAGTTGATCGTACTGTGCACCACATGCAGGACGAAGCAGCGAATTTCCCAGACCCAGTTGACCGTGCTTCTCAAGAAGAAGAATTCAGCTTAGAGTTACGTAACCGTGACCGTGAGCGTCGTCTTATCAAAAAAATTGAGAAGACATTAGACAAGATCGAAGAAGACGATTTCGGCTTCTGTGATTCTTGCGGTATCGAGATTGGCATTCGTCGCCTTGAAGCTCGTCCAACTGCTGATCTTTGTATTGACTGTAAAACACTTGCAGAGATCAAAGAAAAACAGATGCAAGGTTAATTCTTGCAGATGTAAAGAAAGGGAGCCTTGGCTCCCTTTTTTGTTTGTTATCCAAGCGAAGTATTTCACACGCTTGATAGTAAATAGCAGCTTTAAGCCTTAGTTCTATACATCAAACCTTGTTCTATAGATTGAAGCTTAGTTCTAGGCATTAAAGCTCTTGTCAAACGTCTTAAGAATCGGCTACTGCGGTACCATTTAGATTAGGTTGTTCACTCATGAATTATATCGGGCGCTTTGCACCATCACCGTCAGGTCCTCTTCATTTTGGCTCACTTGTTGCTGCTCTTGGTAGCTACTTTCAAGCGAAATCTAACCAAGGAAAATGGTTAGTTCGTATGGAAGACCTCGACCCACCAAGAGAAATGGCCGGCGCTGCAGACCTCATTCTTAAGACGCTTGAGGCTTACCATCTATTTTGGGATGGTGAAGTCGTCTATCAAAGCCAACGTCATGACTTGTATCAAGCTCAAATCGATCAATGGGTTGCTGACAATCAAGCCTACTACTGCCAATGCACCCGCAAGCAGATAAAGGCTTTGGGCGGCTTTTACAATGGTCACTGTCGAGATGTAGGCCTAATCGATTCAGGTGAACAGGCGGTGCGCTTGTGCATGGACTTTCCAGTAGAGTCCTTTGATGATGTTCGCCACGGCACCATTCAAATCCCTAAAGCACTAGCTGTAGAAGATTTTATTATTAAACGCAGAGATGGATTGTTTGCCTATAACTTGGCCGTTGTCCTTGATGACATCGAACAAGGAGTAACAGAAGTCGTAAGAGGCGCAGATCTGATAGAACCCACCGGTCGACAAATCAGTTTGTATAAGACGCTCAAGCAAAAAACAGTGAGCTACTTGCACTTACCATTGGCAACCGATGGCTTGGGGAATAAACTGTCAAAACAGAACCATGCCACCGCGATAGATCTCGACAACCCAAAACCAACGTTACTCAACGCGATGCGATTCTTAGGTTTTGATATCCCGACGGCTCTTTGTGAGGCTTCAATGGATGAGATTTTATTGTGGGGCTGCCAGCAATGGAACGTCAGTCAGTTACCTGATAGTTTACAAAAAGAGCACTGTAATTAGCTCGAAACTCACGGCAAATAGCAAAAACGACACATAAAAATGCCATAACCAACCACTGTGGTTAAGCAGACGATGTTCTCAAATGGCTCGCGCTAAGCTATTATTAGCCGCAATTAAACTCTGCACTACCACTTTGGACTAAGAGAAAAACAAAGTTGGCGATACCTACTTTGTTCTAAACTAATGAATACAAACGACAATACCCCAAGCGAACAACGCGGATTCCACGAATTAGCTCTGAATATTTATACTCGTCAAGAGCACAATATTTCACGCAAGCAGATCAGCGACAACGCACTAAAAGTGCTATATCGCCTGAATGGTGCGGGTTTTGACGCATTTCTAGTCGGTGGTGGTGTGCGCGATATCTTATTAGGCTCTCAGCCAAAAGATTTTGATATTGCGACCAACGCAACGCCAGAGCAAATCAAACACCTCTTCAGAAACTGTCGTCTTATCGGTCGCCGTTTCCGCTTGGCACATATCATGTTTGGTCGCGACATCATTGAAGTGGCAACTTTCCGTGGTCACCACCAAGAACCATCGAAGAACGTTTCTGCACAATCGAAAGAAGGCATGCTACTTCGCGATAACGTGTACGGCAGTGTTGATGAAGATGCAGAGCGTCGTGATTTCACAATCAACGCGATGTACTACAACATTGCAGACTACAGCATCCACGATTACGCGGGTGGTGTAGAAGATTTAGAAGATAAACTGATCCGCCTGATTGGCGATCCAGAAACGCGTTACCGCGAAGACCCAGTGCGTATGCTACGTGCAATGCGCTTCGCCGCTAAACTGGATTTCGACATCGAAGAAGACACGGCTGACCCGATTGAAGAGTTAGCTCACCTTCTAAGAGATATCCCAGCAGCGCGCCTTTACGAAGAGTCTCTGAAATTACTGCAATCAGGTCACGGTTTAGAAACCTACCACCTGATGCGCGAGTACAATCTATTCCAACAGATGTTCCCAGCGGTAGCTGAGCACTTCACCGAAGATTACGACTCTCACACAGAGCAGATGCTTGATTTGGTTCTCGATTCAACCGACCTTCGCATCGAAGATGGTAAGCGAGTAAACCCAGCATTCATGTTCGCAGCGATGCTTTGGTACCCAATGAACAAGCTGGCAGACAAACTTGTCGCTGAACAGGGTATGGCACACTACGATGCGATCATGGAAGCGAGTAACATCATTCTAGATCAGCAAGTAAAGTCTATTGCGATTCCTCGTCGTCACACAGCAACCATTCGCGAAGTTTGGCAACTGCAACTTCGACTGCCTCGTCGCAACGGTAAACGCGCTGTTCGTCTAATGGAACTCAACAAATTCCGTGCAGGCTACGATTTCCTAGAAATGCGTGGTGAGATTGAAGGTGGCGAAACCAAAGAGTTAGCAAAATGGTGGGAGCGTTATCAGACTGCAGGTCGTAACATGCGTCAAGCAATGGCTAACGACGTTGCAGCACCATCAAAGTCAGGCCATCGTCGCCGTAAGACTTACCGAAACAAAAAGAGTAAGCAATCAGAATGATAACTGCTTACATTGCGGTCGGCAGCAACCTTGCCGACCCAGTTAGCCAAGCAAATTTGGCTATCGAAACGCTAAAAAGCCTACCGCGATCAACGTTTATTGCGACCTCTCAGCTATATAGTAGCACTCCAATGGGACCGCAAAATCAACCAGACTACATCAACGCGGTAGTCGCTATCCAAACCGAATTAACGCCAATTGAACTGCTTGATTGCACTCAAAAGATCGAACTAGAGCAAGGGCGCGTCCGTAAAGACGAACGTTGGGGACCAAGAACCTTGGATCTCGACATTGTGCTATACGGCAATGAGGTGATCGATTCAGAGCGCTTAATCGTTCCTCATTATGGAATGAAAGAACGAGAGTTTGTACTCTACCCGCTTGCTGAAATCGCACCAAGTTTACAACTCCCTGATGGGACTGAGCTGACAGAACTACTGAAAATAGTAGATAAGAACGGGCTCAATGTTTGGCAACAATAGCCAAGCGCATTAAGGAAAACCAATGAAAAAAGTAACCATTAACGACCTGATCAAATGCAAACGTGAAGGCCGTAAATTTGCGACTTCGACAGCTTATGATGCGAGCTTTGCTCAATTATTCGAAAGCCAAGAAATGCCAGTTCTGCTTGTCGGTGATTCACTGGGTATGGTTTTACAAGGCCATAACGATACATTACCAGTAACCGTTGAAGACATTGCTTACCATACTCGCTCAGTGCGTGCTGGTAGCCCAAATTGTCTTCTTATGGCTGACATGCCTTTCATGAGCTACGCGACGCCAGAACAAGCTTGTGAGAGCGCAGCGACTTTGATGCGTGCTGGTGCGAACATGGTAAAAATCGAAGGCGGAAGCTGGTTGGTTGATACTGTGAAGATGCTAACAGAACGTGCAGTACCAGTATGTGCACACTTAGGCTTGACGCCCCAGTCTGTGAACATTTTTGGTGGTTACAAGATTCAAGGTCGTGACGACGAGCAAGCCGACAAAATGGTTGCTGACGCGTTAGCACTGCAAAACGCAGGCGCTCAAATCGTTCTACTTGAATGTGTGCCAGCTTCATTGGCAAAACGAATTACAGAAGCTTGTGACGTACCGGTTATCGGTATCGGCGCAGGTAATGTTACCGATGGTCAGATCTTGGTTATGCATGACATGTTCGGTATTTCTGCGAACTACATGCCGAAGTTCTCTAAGAACTTCCTAGCAGAAACAGGTGATATGCGTAAGGCAGTAGCTCTATACAAAGAAGAAGTAGAGAGCGCGCGCTTCCCTGATGAAGCTCATACAATCGCTTAGGAGTAAGTATGCAAACTTTTGCTGAAATAGCGGCTCTTCGTGAGCAGATTAAACAGTTTAAGCGTGATGGACGTACGGTTGCTTTTGTCCCAACAATGGGAAACCTGCATGAAGGCCACCTGACTCTGGTCAAAAAAGCTCGTGAACTGGCCGACATCGTTGTGGTAAGCATCTTTGTAAACCCAATGCAGTTTGACCGTGCAGACGACCTAAACAACTACCCTCGAACGTTAGAAGCAGATTTAAGCAAACTAACAGGTGAAGGGGTTGAGCTAGTATTTACACCAACGCCAGAGGTGATGTACCCAGATGGATTAGACAAGCAGACGTTTGTTGAGGTCCCTGGCATATCTCACATGCTTGAAGGTGCCTCTCGTCCAGGTCACTTCCGTGGTGTATCAACCATTGTCACTAAACTGTTTAATATCGTTCAGCCAGACTTTGCATGCTTCGGCGAGAAAGACTTTCAGCAACTTGCTGTTATTCGCCAGATGACCACTGATTTAGCATTAGACATTGAAGTTGTCGGCGTTGCGACCGTTCGTGAAATGGATGGTTTGGCAATGAGCTCTCGCAATAGCAACCTAACGATTGACGAGCGCCAACGAGCGCCCGTTTTAGCGCGTACTATGCGCTGGATCAGCAGCGCTATTCGTGGTGGTCGCGATGATTACGCATCAGTGATTGAAGATGCTACTGACCAGCTACGCGCTGCAGATCTTCAACCTGACGAAATCTTCATTTGTGATGCTAAAACTCTGCAAGCGATCACTTCAGAATCAACTCAAGCAGTGATTCTAATGTCGGCTTTCCTAGGTAAGACGCGTCTTATCGATAACCAAGTTCTCGATTTGGTAACGGAAACCAAAGAAGAAGTGAAAGAAGAAACGACTGAATAGTCGGCTTCTGCTCTTAACGCAAAACAAAAAAAAGGTCGATGTTATATCGACCTTTTTCTTTACCTGTTACTTAGATGAACCAAAGGTTAGCTACGTAAGCCAATACCCTTTGTCACTAGGTAGTGTGCAATGCCATACAACAGCACGATAAACACACCTAGTACGCCAAACGACGTCACGATCCCCACATCAGACACACCCAAGAAGCCATATCTGAACGCGTTAACCATGTACACGATAGGGTTCAACTTCGATACACCTTGCCAGAATTCAGGCAATAGACTGATCGAGTAGAACACACCACCAAGGTACGTCAGCGGCGTTAAGATAAAGGTTGGGATAATAGAGATATCATCAAACGTGCGTGCGAATACCGCGTTAATCAAGCCACCCAAAGCGAATACTACCGACGTTAAAAATACCGTCGCAATGATCACGCCCCAATGGTCAACTTGTAAGTCGACAAAGAACAACGACACGAAGGTTACTATGGTACCCACTAACAATCCACGAACCACACCACCCATTACGAAGCCGGCGATAATCACGTAGTTAGGAACAGGCGCTACAAGCAGCTCTTCAATGTTCTTCTGGAACTTGGCACTAAAGAACGATGAAGCAACGTTGGAATATGAGTTGGTGATCACCGACATCATGATCAGACCGGGAACAATGTATTCCATGTAGCTAAAGCCGTTCATTTCACCAATACGCGCACCAATCAGGTTACCGAAGATGATGAAGTAAAGCGTCATGGTAATCGCTGGCGGCACCAGAGTCTGCACCCAGATACGAGTAAAGCGATTGATCTCTTTGGTCAACAAACTGCAGAAAGCGGTCCAATATAGGCTGTACATATTATTTACTCCCCTCACGGACGATACTCACAAATAGCTCTTCTAGACGGTTTGCTTTGTTACGCATAGAGAGGACTTTAACCTGTTGCTCGCTCAATTGAGCAAAGATGGTATTCAAACCTAGGTTCTTGTCGATTTCGATTTCTAGCGAGCCATTGACCATCACTTGGCTATTCACGCCTTCAAGCTTAGGTTCAGTCGTGCCCTCTTCCAGATCCAGAATAAAGGTCTCAGCACTCAATTTGCCCAACAGCGCTTTCATTGTTGTGTTCTCAATCAGCTCACCGCGATTGATGATACCAATGTTGCGACACAGCATTTCTGCTTCTTCTAGGTAGTGCGTGGTCAAGATAATGGTAATGCCCTGCTTCTCATTGATCTCTTTTAGGAATTCCCACATTGAACGACGTAGTTCAATATCAACGCCTGCTGTCGGTTCATCAAGGATCAACAAATGAGGTTCATGCATCAATGCACGCGCGATCATCAAACGACGCTTCATACCACCAGACAAGTTACGCGCGCGTTCGCCACGCTTTTCCCACAGATCGAGTTGAGATAGGTACTTTTTCGCTCGCTCTTTCGCTAATGCTTTTGGCACGCCGTAATAACCCGCTTGTTGCAGCACGATCTGTTCAACGGTTTCAAACGGGTTAAAGTTAAACTCTTGAGGCACAAGGCCTAAGTTCTGCTTCGCCAATTCCAGATCGGTATCAATGTCGTAGCCGAACACTTTAACCTTGCCTGACGTTTTATTTACCAGTGAAGAGATAACACCAATGGTGGTTGATTTACCCGCACCATTGGGACCAAGTAGTGCGTAAAAGTCGCCTTTTTCTACTTGTAAACTAACGCCCTTAAGAGCCTCGAAGCCCCCAGCATAAGTTTTTCTTAATTGCTCAATTTCTAATGCATACATAGAGATAGACTGCCATTTGCTATAGATAAGATGTAGACGACCGAGCTTGAGGAAGAGAGTAATGCTTAAAACGAGCTAGCAGAAAACTAACCCAAACTTGTTAACTCGGCCATTTTGCAAACAAGTTTATCGTTGATTGACGATTAATACAAATATCGTGTGAGAGTTTCTTTCGAAAACAAATAAGCGTCTTGGCTAGGTGAAGACTAAATCAACGTTCAATAAATATAAAAATGCCGCTAAGTGATTCACTTAACGGCATTAATGATCAGTCTTGAAGTGAGCGTCTATGGCTTATTCATATCAGGTCATTCATATCAGCTTATTACTGAAAAATTAAACTGACTCAAATTGATGCTCATCTCTGTCGACATAGCTTGTTGCTGCCGTCAGGGCTTCATATCTGAATCGATAAGTGTTGGATTCAGGTACTAGGTCAATCACGTGGAACTTCTCTAGTTGTTGACGAGTATTCTCATTAGGACACAGCAGATACACCTCACACTGCGCATCCAATGCATCTTTAATCGCATTCTCTAGCGCTAGGCCAACAGTGACATCAATCATAGGTACATCTGTCAGGTCTAGAATCATCGCTTCATAGTCAGAGATACTTGAGTGCTGACGTGAAATCGCCTTTGAAACGCTGAATATCATCGGCCCTGATAGGTAGAAGAATAGCACCTTACCATTGGCACTATCGAGTAACTGACGTTCGCTATCAGTCAATGGGATATCGTCTTCATCATCACCATCACTGATCGCCTTAACTTGTCTGGCTTGCTCTCGGCTTAATCTTTCAATAATCAGAATATTCGAGATAAACACACCCAGTCCAACGGCAATAATCAAGTCAACAAACACAGTCAATAGCATCACGCCGTACATCACGCCCATGCCGGCATAGCTAACCTTGTGCGCGCGCTGGATAAAGCTCCAATCTAGGATATTGAAACCAACATACATCGCGATACCAGCCAGCACTGCCATAGGAATCGGTTCTGTTAAACCACCTGCAACCAATACCACGAGCGCAAGTACTAAAGCTCGAATAACACCTGAAAGCGGAGAACGCGCTCCCACCTGAATATTGGTTACAGTCCCCATAGTAGCACCCGCGCCAGGTAGTGCACCAAACAGGCCAGAGATCATATTGGCAATGCCTTGGCCACGAAGCTCTTTGTCTGAGTCATGCTCTTTACGAGTCAATGAATCTCCGATAACCGCGGTCAAAAGCGTATCAATACAACCTAATGTACCAAGCACCAAGGCATCGATAACCATAGTAGTAAACTGTTCAGCGCTGATCGTAGGGATAACGAGGGAAGGGAAACCAGCTGGGATTTCACCAATACGGCGAATAGAGTCGGTATCAAAAATAATGACGGACAAGAGCGTTACAGCCACTAACGCGACCAGTTGAGCAGGCACATACTTACGATACTTAGCGGGGAAGCCAAAAAGAATACCGAGTGTCAGAGCACCTAGAAATAGCTCACTCACTTTTAAGTTTGCTAGCGTATCAGGTAAAGCAGAGAGCGTGCCCATTACACCACCGGATGGAGCGGCATGCCCTAACAATGGAGACAGCTGCAAGATAATCAGAATAACGCCAATGCCCGACATGAATCCGGAGATCACGCTATATGGCATCAAAGTGACGTATTTTCCTAGCTTTAACGTACCAAGTAATATCTGGAATGCACCGGCCATCATCACGACAGTAAAGGTCATTGCCATACCCGTTTCAGGATATTTAGCAACCATACTCGTCATTACGGCAGTCATGATCACCGTCATCGGGCCGGTAGGTTCAGAAATCAAACTACTCGAACCGCCAAACAATGCTGCAAATAGGCCAACCATAATGGCGCCCCACAAGCCAGCTTCAGCTCCCGCGCCAGAAGCAACACCAAATGCCAATGCTAAAGGTAACGAGATGATGGCTGTAGTTACACCGCCAAACATATCCCCTTTGAGATTGATATCCGTAAAACGACTTCCAAACAAAACACACCTTCCTGATGATGAAATGACAAACCTTATCACTTTAGCAAATGTATCAAGTGTTCAGAAAGTGTTAATTCAATCACATTATTCATGTCTTATAACCGGATTATTGATAGTGGGCTAAGTTTATGATTTTCCGTACTAGAACACGTCAGATGAGTACATTTTGACGCAGTTTTTACGAGATTGAATTTGTAACATTGTGTATAGTTAAGCATCTTAATTGAGGGATGTAAGAAGCAAGATGCCAGAAATAAAACAGCTTTTTGAGAACAATTCCAAATGGTCTGAAGAAATTCGCTCTGAAAGACCTGAGTATTTTACAACGCTTGAAGAGGGTCAAAGCCCTGGTTTTCTATGGATAGGTTGTTCAGATAGCCGAGTTCCAGCCGAGCGCCTGACTGGCTTATATTCTGGAGAACTGTTTGTTCACCGAAACGTGGCCAACCAAGTGGTTCATACAGACCTAAACTGTCTATCTGTTGTTCAGTACGCAGTAGATGTGCTTAAAGTGAAACACATTATTGTCTGTGGTCACTACGGTTGTGGCGGTGTTAACGCGGCGATTGATAACCCTAAACTTGGTCTTATCAACAACTGGTTACTGCACATCCGTGACAATTACCTAAAATACCGCAAGCAAATCGAGGGGCTTCCTCGTGAGCAATGGGGTGACAAGTTATGCGAAATTAACGTCGCAGAACAGGTTTATAACCTAGGTAACTCAACCATTATGCAAAATGCGTGGGAGCGTGGCCAAGACGTTGAAATCCATGGTGTGGTTTATGGTATTGGCGATGGCAAGCTACAGGACCTTGGCGTACGTTGCTCAAGTAACGATACTTTAGAGAACAGTCACTTAGATGCATTAAACAAGATCTTAACGACGCCTCTTCTTAGTCAACAAAGCTAACCCATTCCGTCATAAATACAAAAAGCCCGCATCAAGCGGGCTTTTTAATGACTTCTAAACCACAAGCGTAATGATTACTCTTGAGGTACTACCTTACCGATGTACGGTAGGTGACGATATTTTTGTGCGTAGTCGATACCTACACCAACAACAAACTCGTCTGGGATTTCAAAACCAATCCATTTTGTATCTACAGTCACTTCACGGCGAGAAGGCTTGTCTAGTAGCGTACAAATTTCGATAGACTTTGGACCACGTAGGCTCAGAATCTCTTTTACTTTAGTCAGCGTGTTACCTGTATCGATAATATCTTCTACAAGTAGAACGTCTTTACCTTGGATATCATCATCAAGATCTTTCAAAATACGAACATCACGTGAGCTTTCCATGCCGTTGCCGTAGCTAGACGCGGTCATGAAATCAACTTGGTGAGTTAAATCGATAGCACGAGCAAGATCTGCCATAAAGACAAAAGATCCACGCAATAAGCCAACTAAAACTAGATCTTCACTACCGTTGTAGTGTTCCGTGATCTGTTTGCCTAGTTCGTTCACTCGATCCTGAACTTCTTGCTCAGAGATCATGACTTCAACTGTATGCTTCATACTGCTCTCATTCTATTTGGTGATTGCGACGAATGTTGACAGTTTCGTCAGTTGTGTCGCTCAATTTTGTGCGTAAGTCTAGCACTGCTCAAATACCCACACCACCTTATGGTTCGAATTTACTGTCAGATTCTCAACGAAATGTGCGCTGGTGCCTTATCCAATACTCGTCTCCTTTCACATCAATGCTGATCACGCTTTATGTATCAAGTTTGATGTAACTGTCTATAAAACAAGCTGAAAGGATTGACCATTCGCATATGCACCATTACACTCATCTTGGCTTAAATAATAATAAAATCATTAATATAAAAATTTCGTTGGCAAGGAAAATAAAATGGACTCAATATCTAAGAGACCTAGAACTAGGCTTTCACCTTTAAAAAGAAAACTTCAATTGATGGAAATCGCTCTTGAGGTATTCTCTCGCCGCGGTATCGGTCGTGGTGGACACGCTGATATTGCAGACATCGCTCAGGTGTCTGTCGCAACTGTATTTAACTACTTCCCTACCCGTGAAGATCTGGTTGATGAAGTACTAAATCACGTTGTACGCCAATTCTCTAACTTCCTTTCAGACAATATCGATCTGGATATTCACGCAAAACAAAACCTACATAATATTGCGACTGAAATGGTGACGTTAGTGGCTCAAGATAGCCATTGGTTAAATGTGTGGTTCGAATGGAGCGCTTCGACTCGTGATGAAGTATGGCCGCTATTCGTAACAACGAACCGCACTAACCAAATGTTAGTACAAAACATGTTTAGCAAAGCGATTGAACGTGGCGAAGTTTGTGACGATCACGATCCTAAACATCTAGCCAATCTATTCCACGGCATTTGCTACTCGCTATTCATCCAAGCAAAACGTGTAGAAACGCCAGAAGAGCTTTCAAGCTTAACGGATAGCTATTTGAACATGCTGTGCATTTATAAATAGATTCGAGATTCGAGATTCGAGTAAATAATTTAAGGGTTGGCCTAATGGGCCAACCCTTTTTTATAGAATGGAATGTCTCTTCGCATCCCGAAGCGCAGCGCACTCGCATCTCGGAGTGGAACGTTACTGCTCTTTTCTTCAGACATAAAAAAGCCGCTGACAAATCAGCGGCTTTTAAAAACATTAGCGAGTGACTAAGAAAGAATTACTTCTTCTTTTTCACTGCTTTTTTGTTTGGAAGGTCAGTGATTGAACCTTCGAATACTTCCGCAGCTAGACCAACAGACTCGTGTAGAGTTGGGTGAGCGTGGATAGTAAGTGCGATATCTTCTGCATCACAACCCATTTCGATCGCTAGGCCGATTTCGCCAAGAAGTTCACCACCGTTAGTACCAACAACAGCACCACCGATTACGCGATGAGTATCTTTATCGAAGATCATCTTAGTCACGCCGTCTGCACAGTCAGAAGCGATTGCACGACCAGAAGCAGCCCAAGGGAAAGTAGCAACTTCGTAATTGATGCCTTCAGCTTTCGCTTCTTTCTCAGTCTTACCTACCCAAGCAACTTCTGGCTCAGTGTACGCAATTGATGGGATTACTTTAGGGTCGAAGTAGTGCTTCTTACCAGAGATAACTTCAGCAGCTACGTGACCTTCATGCACACCTTTGTGAGCAAGCATTGGTTGACCAACAACATCACCGATCGCGTGGATGTGAGGAACGTTAGTACGCATTTGCTTATCAACATTGATGAAACCACGCTCATCAACTTCGATACCCGCTTTTTCAGCGTCGATAAGTGCACCGTTTGGAACACGACCGATAGCAACAAGAACAGCATCGTAGCGTTCAGCTTCAGCTGGTGCTTTTTTGCCTTCCATTGAAACGTAGATACCGTCTTCTTTTGCTTCAACAGCAGTCACTTTAGTTTCAAGCATTAGCTTGAACTTGTTCTTAATGCGCTTAGTGAAAACTTTAACGATGTCTTTATCCGCAGCAGGGATAACTTGATCGAACATCTCTACAACTTCAACTTTAGAACCTAGAGAGTGGTAAACCGTACCCATCTCAAGACCGATGATACCGCCGCCCATGATAAGCAGTTTTTCAGGTACTTCGTTTAGTTCTAGTGCATCCGTAGAATCCCAAATACGTGGGTCTTCATGTGGGATGAAAGGAAGTTTGATTGGGCGAGAACCCGCAGCAATGATTGCGTTGTCGAAGTTAACAGTTGTTGCTTCGCCTTCGCCTTCAACAAGAATGCTGTTAGGACCAGTGAACTTACCGAAACCGTTAACAACAGTAACGTTACGCATCTTAGCCATACCGCCAAGACCGCCAGTTAGTTGATCAACTACTTTTTCTTTCCAGATACGGATCTTGTTGATGTCCGTTTGTGGCTCGCCGAATACAACGCCGTGCTCTGCCATCGCTTTAGCTTCTTCGATTACTTTAGAAACGTGAAGAAGTGCTTTTGATGGAATACAACCAACGTTTAGACATACACCACCAAGAGTGCTGTAACGTTCAACTAGTACTGTTTCTAGACCTAAATCCGCACAACGGAATGCAGCTGAGTAACCAGCAGGACCTGAACCAAGTACAACAACTTGGGCTTTAATTTCTTTGCTCATTGTGACCTCTTGTAGTCATTATCCCTAACAGGCTGAGTAGATGTTCTTAAAATTATTGGGCTTTCAAACAGCCAACATTTTACAGAGATGTTAACAGTGTGAAAGTAGCTTTAAGTTAGCCTGTGAGCTAGACAACACTTCCCTTTCGCTTTATGAGAAAAGCGGGAACTGTTCTCTAAAAATAGTCTTTATATAAAGAATTAAGGTGACCCGAAAGCCACCTTAATAATTACTTTCTCAATTACAGTACTAGACGACGAATGTCAGATAGTGCGCTGTTTAGGAAAGTAATGAAGCGTGCACCTTCAGCACCATCGATCACACGGTGGTCGTATGATAGAGATAGTGGAAGCTGAAGACGTGGCTGGAACTCTTTACCATTCCAAACTGGCTTAATTTCAGACTTAGATACACCTAGGATACCTACTTCTGGAGCATTTACGATTGGCGTAAATGCAGTACCGCCGATGCCACCAAGGCTAGAGATTGTGAAACAACCGCCTTGCATGTCTGCCGCTGTTAGCTTACCAGAACGTGCTTTCTTAGAAACAGCCATTAGCTCTTCAGATAGCTCGTAAATGCCTTTCTTGTTCACGTCTTTGAAGACAGGAACAACTAGACCGTTTGGTGTATCAACAGCGATACCCACGTTTACGTACTTCTTAAGAATGATGCTTTCGCCATCTTCAGAAAGAGAGGAGTTAAACGCTGGGAATGCTTCTAGCGCTTTAGCAACAGCTTTCATGATGAACACAAGTGGAGTGATCTTCATGCCAGTGTCTTTCTTCGCTTCGATTGCGTTCTGTTCTTTACGGAATGCTTCTAGCTCAGTGATGTCTGCGTTGTCCCATTGTGTAACGTGAGGGATCATTACCCAGTTACGGTGCAGGTTAGCACCAGAGATCTTCTTAATCTTAGAAAGCTTCTGAACTTCAGTTTCGCCGAACTTGCTGAAGTCAACTTTTGGCCATGGTAGTAGACCAAGAGCAGAACCGTCGCCGCCTTTGCCAGATGCAGCTGCACCAGACTCAAGACGCTTAAGTGCATCTTTAACGTAAGACTGAACGTCTTCTTTAAGGATACGGCTCTTACGACCAGTACCTTTAACCTTAGAAAGGTTAACGCCAAATTCACGAGCTAGACGACGAACTACTGGAGAAGCGTGCGCGTAGTCACCGTTCTCTTGGAAGTCGCCAGCTGCTGCTGCAGGTGCTTCTGCTTTAGGAGCAGGTGCCGCCGCTGGAGCTGCTGCTTGTGCTGGTGCTGCAACAGGAGCAGGAGCTGCGCCTTCAACCGGAGTGCCGGCCACGACGAAAGTCATGATTAGAGAGCCAGTTGACACTTTGTCGCCAGCTGCAATCTTGATCTCTTTTACTGTACCAGCGAATGGTGCAGGAACTTCCATTGAAGCTTTGTCGCCTTCAACAGTAATTAGAGATTGCTCTTCTTCTACTGTATCGCCAACCGCTACCATGATTTCAGTAACTTCTACTTCGTCACCACCGATATCAGGAACGTTTACTTCTTTTTCAGCTGATGCTGCTGGAGCCGCTGCAACTGGTGCAGCCGCCGCAGGAGCCGGAGCTGCTGCAGGTGCTGAACCAGCCACTTCGAATACCATTACTAGAGAACCAGTAGAAACTGAATCACCAGAAGCGATCTTGATTTCTTTAACGATACCAGCGAATGGTGCAGGAACTTCCATAGAAGCCTTATCGCCTTCAACAGTAAGAAGAGATTGCTCTTCTTCTACTGCGTCACCGATAGCAACCATGATTTCAGTTACTTCAACTTCATCACCGCCGATGTCTGGTACGTGAACTTCTTTAAGCTCAGCCGCCGCTGCAGGAGCTGCAGCAACTGGTGCCGCCGCTTCAACTGCTGGCGCAGCCGGTGCTGCAGCAGCACCTTCCGCAGGAGAGCCTGCCTCTTCAAAGATCATGATAAGAGAACCAGTAGAAACTGAATCGCCTTCAGCTACTTTGATTTCTTTAACGATACCCGCTTGAGACGCTGGAACTTCCATTGAAGCTTTGTCGCCTTCAACAGTGATCAGTGACTGCTCTTCTTCAACCTTGTCACCAACGTTTACAAGAATCTCAGTTACTTCAACCTCGTCAGCACCGATGTCTGGTACATTAATTTCGATTGTCATTGTATTTACCTACCTTAATGCCAGTCTTATGCGTATTGCGGGTTAGTTTTTTCAGTGTCGATATCGAACTTAGCAATTGCTTCAACAACTACTGATTTCTCGATGTCACCACGTTTAGCCAGTTCAGTTAGAGCTGCAACTACGATGTAGCCAGCGTTAACTTCGAAGTGACGACGTAGGTTTGCACGGCTGTCAGAGCGGCCGAAACCATCTGTACCAAGTACTTTGTAAGACTCAGTTGGCATGTACGCACGTACTTGCTCAGCGTAGTTCTTCATGTAGTCAGTCACTGCGATTGCAGGTTCTTTACCAAGAACAGTCGTGATGTACGGTACTTTCTCTTCAGCTTCTGGGTGAAGCATGTTGTCACGCTCTACCGCTTGGCCGTCACGAGTTAGTTCGTTGAACGACGTTACAGAGAATACGTCAGATGCTACGCCGTACTCTTCGCTTAGAATTTCAGCCGCTTTACGCGCTTCGTTCATGATAGTACCAGAGCTCATTAGTTGAACTTTGCCCTTAGCACCAGCGTGAGATTCAAGCTTGTAGATACCCTTACGGATGCCTTCTTCAGCGCCTTCTGGCATTGCTGGCATTGCGTAGTTCTCGTTCATTACTGTTAGGTAGTAGTAAACGTTCTCTTGCTCAGGACCGTACATGCGACGGATACCGTCTTGCATGATTACTGCTAGCTCGTAAGCGAACGTTGGGTCGTAAGAGATACAGTTAGGGATAGTGTTCGCTTGGATGTGCGAGTGACCATCTTCGTGCTGTAGACCTTCACCGTTCAGTGTTGTACGACCTGCAGTAGCACCTAGTAGGAAGCCACGAGCTTGTTGGTCGCCTGCTAGCCATGCCATGTCACCAATACGTTGGAAACCGAACATTGAGTAGTAGATGTAGAACGGGATCATCGGTAGATCGTTTGTGCTGTATGAAGTTGCAGCAGCAACCCATGAAGCCATAGAACCTAGTTCGTTGATACCTTCTTGAAGAACTTGACCAGACGTTGCTTCTTTGTAGTAAGAAACGATGCCTTTATCTTCAGGTGTGTATTCTTGACCGTGTGGGTTGTAGATACCAACCTGACGGAATAGACCTTCCATACCGAATGTACGAGCTTCATCACAGATGATAGGAACGATGTTCTTACCAATGTTCTTATCTTTAAGAAGGATGTTTAGCGTACGTACATAAGCCATAGTTGTAGAGATATCACGCTTCTGTTCACCTAGTAGAGGTGCGAATGCGTCTAGCTCAGGAACCTTGAACTCTTGAGTAAACTTAGGAAGACGTGCAGGTGTGTAACCGTGTAGAGCGTTACGACGAGCGTGCATGTATTCGTACTCAGGCGTACCTTCTTCCAATTTCAGGTAAGGAAGTTCAGCGATCTTCTCATCTGAAAGGATGTCTTCTAGGCCTAGGCGATCACGTAGGTGTTGAACATGAGTCATGTCCATTTTCTTAACACCGTGTGCAATGTTCTTACCTTCAGCTGCATCACCCATGCCGTAACCTTTAACAGTCTTAGCTAGGATTACAGTTGGCTTACCGTTTGTCTCTTTAGCATTGTTGAATGCAGCAAACAGTTTAGAAGAATCGTGACCACCACGCTTAAGAGCGAAAATTTCGTCATCAGTCATGTCTGCAACTAGTGCAGCTGTTTCTGGGTACTTACCAAAGAAGTGCTCACGTACGTATGCGCCATCTTTAGATTTGAATGTTTGGTAGTCACCATCGATAGTTTCGTTCATTAGTTGAAGAAGCTTACCAGTAGTGTCTTTAGCTAGTAGAGAATCCCAGTTGCTACCCCAGATAACTTTAACAACGTTCCAACCTGCACCTTTGAATAGGCCTTCAAGTTCTTGGATGATGCTACCGTTACCCATTACAGGGCCGTCTAGACGCTGTAGGTTACAGTTGATTAGGAAACATAGGTTGTCTAGCTTCTCACGCGCAGCGAAAGAGATAGCACCACGTGATTCTGGCTCATCCATCTCACCGTCACCTAGGAACGCGTATACGCGTTGCGCTGAAGTTTCTTTCAGGCCACGGCCGTCAAGGTACTTAAGGAAGCGCGCTTGGTAGATAGCAGAGATAGGGCCAAGACCCATAGATACTGTCGGGAACTGCCAGAACTCAGGCATCAGTTTCGGGTGCGGGTAAGAAGGGATACCTTTACCATCAACTTCTTGACGGAAGTTATCTAGCTGTTCTTCAGTTAGACGACCTTCAACGAATGCACGAGAGTAGATACCTGGAGAGATGTGACCTTGGTAGTAAACTAGATCGCCACCGTCTGTCTCGTTTGGAGCACGGAAGAAGTGGTTGAAACATACTTCGTAGAACGCTGCTGCTGACTGGTAAGAAGCCATGTGACCACCAAGGTCTAGGTCTTTCTTAGAAGCACGCAATACGATCATGATTGCGTTCCAGCGAATAATCGAACGAATACGACGCTCAAGAGTTACGTCACCAGGGTAAGCTGGCTCTTGTGCTGCTGGAATTGTGTTGATGTAGTTTGTGTTGATGCCTGTAGCCATATCAACACCATCTAAACGCGCTTTATCTAGAACTTGTTCTAGTAAAAACTGTGCACGTTCTACACCTTCTTCACGTACTACTGACTCAAGAGCTTCTAACCAATCTTGAGTTTCCAGAGCATCAACGTCATGCTTCATGTCAGACATGGCGATCTATCCTTTTTGTTAGTTGGATTCTACTAAACACGTAAATAGCCGAAGTATTACGGCTATTTACCCTGTTGAATTCGACGTAAAGAACGTTCGCGGCGCGACTCTTCTTTGGTCAAATCCATCAATGTTTCTTCGATGTAAGCTAAATGAGAGTGTGACATTTCACGTGCCTGTTCTGGCTGTCCTGAAACGATCGCATCTACAATGTTAGCTCGATGTATACTCACTTTCTCCACAACGTCTTTACGACGATGCAACAGCTTTAAATTCTCTAAGACGTTTTGTTCGAGTAACGGAGCCAAGCTACGAACAATGTGCAATAACACCACATTGTGCGCTGCCTCTGTTAAAGCAATAAGAAAAGCCATCACCGCTGCAGATTCGGCTTCAATATCACCCTTTTCTTGCGCGCCGTGAATTTTTTCTTGGCAGGCTTGAATACGAGCAAAGTCTTCATCGGTTCCACGCAATGCCGCGAAGTAAGCCGAAATCCCTTCCATCGCATGACGCGATTCCAACAAGTCTAGTTGGGTTTCAGAATGGGACGACAACAAATTAAGCAAAGGATCTGAAAAGCTTTTCCAGATATTTTCGCTAACAAACGTACCTCCACCTTGACGGCGAGTAAGCAAGCGTTTTGCTTCTAAACGTTGTATCGCTTCTCGGATCGAAGGACGAGACACATCGAACTGTTTCGCCAGTTCGCGCTCAGGCGGCAGCTGCTGCCCTGGAGCCAGTGTTCCTTCCACTATCAACCTTTCTAACTCTTGTTCGATAACATCGGAGAGTTTTGGCTGACGAATCCTTTGATAAGCCATAGTTTGTTGTTCTTCTTTTTCTTCGCTGACAATTGGTAATACCAATTTTAAGTTGGGCAGAAATTAACATAATTAAAACGCCACTGTCCAGCCTAAAATTGACCTGCATCATAGAATACAGCGTGAATTAACCATGATTTAACAAATGAAATTTAAAACAGCAACCAAATTGGTCTTACCATTTACAGGGGTAATACTTTTGGGGAGTGTTCTTGCTAGAAAGTTTCAGGATAAAAATGAATTGTTTCAGAAAGATTAGTGTCACTCGTTTAAAAATCGAACCAAGCGCACATTTAGGGTGGAAATTCTGTTCATAAGTTTTAATAAATGAGTGTTTGATAAGTTCGTCACACTCTCAATTTATTGATGCGCTTCTCTCCACCACTTTCTTTACATCGCAACAACAAAAATTCACAAGTCATTATGCCAGGCGTTGACTATTCAACGCCCACCAGCGGTAAGCCCATCGTCAAAAACTGAGGCTTAAGCTTTGAGATTTTTTTTAAACTTCTGCCAATCAAACACCAAGCCAGGGTCAGTTTTACGCAAAGGCGCTATATATTGATGGCCAGTGATACGCTCACTGGTGATTTGAGGAAACGTCGATACGAGCGTTTCTGTTAATTGGCTAAGCGCTTGATACTGCTGCTCGCTATAAGCTACAAAGTCACTACCTTCCAGTTCAATACCAATAGAGTAATCATTGCACCTTTCACGCCCTGCAAAACTCGACTGGCCAGCATGCCAAGCTCGGTCTAAGAAAGAAACGAACTGCACCACTTCCCCATCGCGACGAATCAAACAGTGCGCCGACACGCCCATTTGGTGAATCACCTTAAAAAACGGGTGTTCCTTCGGGTCGAGTTTGCCCGTAAAAAACAGTTCTATGTAAGGCCCACCAAATTGACCCGGAGGCAAGCTAATGTTGTGAACCACCAGCAGAGAAATATCGTCGGCACTCGGTCGAGCATCAAAATACGGAGAAGGAACATGCCGAGCGTTGTCGTACCATCCGTTGGAGCTGATCGTCATCTTGGTCTCATTTTCTTTTCTGCTAGCACAATAAGATGTGACCTTGCCCATAGAGCAGTCGCGCTAGCCTCTTTAATTTGAAGTTAAGCAAGAGTATCATTCCATTCCCACTCCCTTTCAAGATTAGATTTGCGATGAAAAACACACATAACAGCCACCAACGCCTTGACTACTTAAAAGAGCAACTGCCTCTAGAGATCACTCGTGCAGTAGCCGAGACTATCAAAGAAGACCTAGGTGGCACGTTAGATCCAGCGGCTGACATCACAGCAAGTCTAATCCCAGCAGACGCAATCAACAGCGCAACCATCATTACTCGTGAGCACGGTGTGTTCTGTGGTAAAGCTTGGGCTGATGAAGTGTTTAAGCAACTGGGCGGTGAAGTGACTATCGAGTGGAATGTAGAAGATGGCGACAAGGTTGAACCAAACCAAACACTTTGTACCTTAACAGGTCCAGCACGCGCGCTATTAACGGGTGAGCGCAACGCAATGAACTTCATTCAAACGCTATCTGGTTGTGCGACTACGACGGCTACCTACGCGGACAAAATCAAACACACAGAGTGCCGCCTGTTAGATACTCGTAAAACCATCCCTGGCCTGCGCAGCGCACTAAAATACGCAGTCGCTTGTGGCGGCGGTTTCAACCACCGTATCGGTGTTTTCGATGCCTACCTAATCAAAGAAAACCACATCATCGCATGTGGCGGTATTGAAAAAGCTATCTCAACAGCAAAAGAGCTTAACCCAGGTAAGCCAGTAGAAGTGGAAACCGAAAGCCTAGAAGAGCTAGAGCAAGCTATCAACGCGGGCGCAGACATCATCATGCTAGACAACTTCACTACTGACATGATGCGTGAAGCTGTGAAGATCAACGCTGGCCGTGCTGCACTAGAAAACTCTGGCAACGTGACGTTAAACACCATCGCTGAGTTCGCTGAAACGGGTGTCGACTACATCTCAGTAGGCGCTTTAACCAAGCACCTAAAAGCAATGGATCTATCCATGAGGTTCAAAGCATAATTGACTGAATAATAAATAATTTATGTGAAGGCACTGTTTATAACGGTGCCTTGTTTATTGCCTGAATTATCAGTATTTCAAGCAGTTATTTAAGCTGATCGCATAATTTTGCCTGCTATATGAAACACTACACCAATAAATACCAAACCGCTCGCGACCACACCTGAACACCATTCCACTCCCCCATCTCAACTTCTATTCTTTCCATCAACCAGTGCCTGCACTGAAACAAACTAAAGAATGGAATTAGACAATGAATAACAAAAGTAAAAGAACAAATCAGAAAGGCTTTACGCTGATTGAATTGATGATTGTGGTGGCGATTATTGGTGCTTTATCAGCTATTGCTGTACCTGCTTACAAAGACTATGTATCAAAAAGCCAAGCATCTTCAGCATTAGCAACACTAAAAGCACTAATTACACCAGCTGAATTACTAATCCAAGAGGAAGGCAGCATTAGTGGCGGCGTTAGTGCATTGGGGATTTCAGCTAGCTCAAACACTCTAGGGACTATCTCAGCTTCAGGAACTACCATTTCATTTTCGTTTGTAGACGGTAGCCTTGATGGTGACAGTATGACCATGACAAGGAGTGCAGATACTGGTTGGTCATGTTCACTATCAGCCTCAAGCGCAATCCCTTCAATAGAAGGCTGCAACTAATTTGGGACTCACCAACCTCCCAACCGTTCTTCGTCAGGCTGGTTTACTTAGCCTAACTCAAGAACAAGCCGTTGCGGAACATGTACAAGCTTCAGGTGTTTCTACACCTGAAGCTTTGCTCGTTCTTGATTTCTTCACAGGCGACTCCCTAGCACATAATATTCAAGCCATTTTCGGTGTGCCGTTAGTTCAGCTTGCCAATGTTGACTATGAAGTATTGTGCGACCAATTAGGGCTTCGCGAGCTGATCACTAAGTATCACGCTATCCCAGTTTCAACCTCTAGTTCGACTCTCACTCTAGCTTCTGCCGACCCAACCGATTTACAAGCAGAAGATGACTTCCGCTTTGCGACCGGATTGCAGATAGAACTCGTTGTCGCTAACTACTCTGAATTAGAAGGCGCAATACGAAAGTTGTATGGTCGCTCTATTTTAGGGCAAGACTCTAAGCGTAAAGAGATCACCCAAGACGAACTTGCCAACCTTGTTGAAGTCTCCGACGATGAGATGACTTCAATTGAAGACCTCAGCCAAGACGACTCCCCGGTTAGCCGCTTTATCAATCAGATATTGGTCGATGCGGTACGCAAAGGCGCATCAGATATCCACTTCGAACCTTATGAAGAGCACTACCGAGTACGCCTGCGTTGCGATGGCATCCTTGTTGAAATACAGCAACCCGCCTCTCACTTAAGTCGTCGTCTATCAGCTCGCTTAAAGATCCTCGCCAAGCTTGATATCGCTGAACGCCGCTTGCCTCAAGACGGTCGTATTAAACTGCGTCTAAATGACGACTTAGCGATTGATATGCGTGTATCAACGCTGCCGACCTTGTGGGGTGAAAAGATCGTACTGCGACTGCTTGATAGCAGCGCTGCTAATTTAGATATCGATAAGTTAGGTTATAGCGAAGATCAAAAAGCACTCTACCTCAATGCCCTGACACGCCCACAAGGGATGATCTTAATGACAGGGCCAACCGGCAGCGGAAAAACCGTCTCCCTATATACTGGCCTTAGAGTGCTTAACACTACGGAACGCAACATCTCAACAGCTGAAGACCCAGTGGAGATTAACCTATGTGGTATCAATCAGGTACAAGTGACGCCTAAGATCGGCTTTGGATTTGCGGAAGCTCTGCGATCATTTTTACGACAAGACCCTGATGTGGTGATGGTTGGAGAGATCCGCGACTTGGAAACGGCAGAAATCGCGATCAAAGCATCGCAAACCGGTCACTTAGTGCTTTCGACACTGCACACGAATTCCGCCGCAGAAACCGTCACTCGACTCGCTCATATGGGGATAGAACCCTTTAACCTCGCTTCATCACTAAGTTTGATTATCGCCCAACGACTAGCAAGACGATTGTGTAACCATTGCAAAGAAAATGACGACTCGCCAGACATATTCCTGCGTCACTCGATTCCTAACAGCCAAACCATCTACAAAGCGAATCCGCAAGGGTGTAATGAGTGTAATCAGGGATACTCGGGGCGAGTGGGTATCTATGAAGTGATGCCGTTTAGCGATCAACTGAAAAGCAGTCTGATCGACAAACCTAACGCGTTAGCGATTGAAAACTTGGCTCGCCGAGAAGGCATGAGAACTCTGCAAGAGTCGGGGCTAGATAAATTGCTTGAAGGCACCACCAGCTATCAAGAACTGCAACGTGTTCTGTACATATAAACCAATGGAGCACCAATGAGTAGCAAGTCCAAACAATCACAATTAAAAAGCTATCACTGGAAAGGTATTAACAGCTCAGGCAAGAAAGTGTCTGGGCAGACCTTAGCGCTCACCGAATTGGAAGTACGAGAAAAGCTCAAAGAACAGCATATTCAGATTAAGAAGATCAAAAAGAAAAGTATTTCAGCCGTCACTCGTTTAACCCATAGAGTCAAAGCCAAAGACATCACTATTTTAACTCGGCAACTTGCTACTATGCTGGCTACTGGTGTGCCCATCGTGCAAGCCATCAAGTTGGTGTCAGACAATCACCGCAAAGCTGAAATGAAATCAATCTTATCGCATATTTGCAAAGGTGTAGAAGCCGGAACGCCAATCTCAAAAGCGATGCGAACTGCAAGTCGTCACTTTGATGACCTATACACTGATTTAGTCGCCACAGGCGAGCTCTCCGGCAACCTCGCCCAAGTATTCGAACGCTTAGCGACCTATAGAGAAAAGAGCGAGCAGTTAAAATCCAAAGTCGTCAAAGCACTGATCTACCCCGCCATGGTGGTCACCGTTGCACTGACCGTTTCTTATTTAATGCTGACTATGGTGATTCCAGAGTTTGAGTCGATGTTTTCCGGCTTTGGCGCCGACCTGCCTTGGTTCACTCAACAAGTACTCTACCTTTCCCATTGGATGCAGGCTTATAGCTTCTATACGGCGGTAGGCATCGGGCTTGTTTTCCTGATTATTTACCAACTGTGTCAGCGTTCCCACTCGATCAGACTGTCTGTTAGTCGGCTAGGATTACGCTTTCCTGTTCTCGGCGGCGTATTAGCCAAAGCCTCCATTGCCAAATTCAGCCGAACCTTATCGACCAGCTTTAGTTCTGGCATTCCGATTTTAATGAGCCTCAAGACCACAGCCAAAACCGCAGGCAACCTGCATTATGAGTCGGCCATCATCGAGGTTCACCGAGAAACGGCTGCTGGCATGCCAATGTATATCGCAATGCGCAATACCAACGCCTTCCCTGAAATGGTGTTACAGATGGTGATGATCGGTGAAGAGTCAGGCAACCTTGATGATATGCTTAATAAAGTCGCTTCCATTTACGAGTTTGAAGTAGACAACACCGTCGACAATTTAGGCAAAATTTTAGAACCATTGATCATCGTGTTTTTAGGCACTGTCGTTGGCGGGCTTGTGGTTGCGATGTACTTACCGATCTTTAATCTTATGAGTGTGTTAGGATAGTTAAAGCAACTAAACACCCATGAGCAGCAATCTCTGCTCACCTTGATTAAGTGGTAAAGGACACTATGGAAGTATTTCACTACTATCCTTGGCTATTCCCCGTATTAGCTTTCATTTTTAGCCTTCTTATCGGCAGCTTCCTCAACGTAGTCATACACCGTTTACCGATTATGATGGAACGCGAATGGCAACAAGAGTGCTCGGAATATTTCTCTCAATATAAAATTCCAGCGCCAGAGGGAAAGTTCAATCTCAGCATTCCTCGTTCAACCTGCCCGAAATGCAAAACCCAATTAAGAATCGTCGACAATATCCCAGTGTTAAGCTGGTTGCTCTTAAAGGGTAAGTGCCACAGCTGCGCTAATCCAATCAGTGCTCGCTACCCTTTGGTCGAACTGCTTACCGCAATACTTTGCACAATGGTTGCTAGCCACTTTGGTTTCAGTTACTACGCCATTGCTTTGATTTTTTTCACCTTCGCACTGATTACCGTGACCTTTATCGATCTCGATACTATGTTGTTGCCTGATCAGATCACCTTGCCTTTGGTTTGGTCTGGTATCGCTTTAGCACTGTTTAATATCAGCCCAGTATCACTTCAAGACTCAGTTGTAGGTGCAATGACTGGCTACCTAGCGCTGTGGTCTGTTTATTGGTTGTTCAAACTACTGACAGGCAAAGAAGGCATGGGTTACGGTGACTTCAAACTCCTGGCTGCGCTTGGTGCATGGCTTGGTTGGCAGCACCTACCGATGATCATCCTTTTATCTTCGCTGGTTGGCCTTGTGTTTGGTTTGATTCAACTTCGCTTGAAACAGCAAGGCATAGATAAAGCTTTTCCATTTGGCCCCTACCTTGCGATTGCAGGTTGGGTAAGCTTGATGTGGGGTAACGACATCATGGGTTGGTATTTCACTTCTGTACTAGGAATTTAACCATGGCAATCATTATCGGATTAAGCGGTGGTATCGCCAGTGGCAAAACCACCGTCGCTAACCTGTTCAATGAGCATTTTAATATAGATATTGTTGATGCTGATATCGTGGCACGTGAAGTGGTTGCGCTGGGCAGTGTCGGCTTAAAACAGATTACAGAACACTTTGGTGAGTCTATCTTGCTTGACGATGGAACACTCAACCGAAGTAGGCTGCGTGAGCTGATCTTCTCAGATCCTAAAGAAAAGCAGTGGCTCAATGATCTTCTTCATCCCATGATCCGTGACAAAATTGACAGTGACCTGTCTAAAATCACATCCCCGTATGGTTTATTAGTTGCACCGCTATTGGTGGAAAACCAAATGCAAGGCATGGCCGATCGCGTATTAATTGTTGATGTGCCAGCAGAAGTTCAAATAGAACGTACGATGAGTCGTGACAATGTTTCTAGGGAACAAGTTGCATCAATTTTAAAATCACAGGCTTCAAGAGAACAACGCTTAGCAGTTGCAGATGACGTGATTAAAAACCATACTAAAAACCAAGAACTTTTGCCTCAAATCACAGATTTACATCAAAAGTATCTGGCAATCAGTGCTGTAGATGGGTCAGAATAGAACAATGTTGAATGAAGGTTTGCTCGATGATCACCCATAAATTTGAACATCCTCTAAATGAGAAAACACGCATCTACTTAAGAGTCGAATCACTCTTGAGGCAGCTACACTTGTCTTCTACATTTTCCGATGCTCAACAGTATCAACTCTTTTTCCGTTCCATCTTTGATCTGATTGAAATCTTCGAACAGATCCAACTCAAGAGCGAACTGGCAAAAGATATTGAGAAGCAACGTGTAACCTACAAAAGTTGGTTGGATGTTGAAGGTGTCGATCAAGAGATGCTGACATCACTGCTTAATGACATTGGTAACATCTATCGTGATCTGATGCAGGCAGAGCGGTTTGGCCAGTCACTTAAGGAAGACCGCTTCCTGAGTGCCATTCGCCAACGCTTTAATCTTCCAGGTGGCTCATGCTGCTTTGATTTACCGGCACTGCATTATTGGCTGCACCTTCCTCTCGATAAGAGAATGAGAGATGCTAAAGCGTGGATGGATAGCTTACAACCTCTGTATGAAGCGCTAACACTGTGGTTGAAGCTCACCAGAGAGACTGGTCACTTTAAAGAGCAAATCGCTCGCGCTGGCTTCTTCCAGAGCGATGCCGATGAAGCGAATATCCTTCGTCTATCTATTCCAATGCAATACGGTGCCTACCCGATGATCTCAGGTCACAAGAACCGCTTTGCTGTTAAGTTCATGAGCTTTGAAACAGGGCAAGCCTGTACTCAAGACATCGAATTTGAATTGGCTGTCTGCAGCTAATTAATTTCCTTTTATAGTTTGGCTTGAGCCTTCACTCGAGCCTAAACTCTTTCTTACAATACCCTCTAATTAAGAATCACTATGTCGAAAAAAATCACCATCGTTAAATGCCCTCAATGTAATACCGACGTTGAATGGGGCGAACAAAGCCCGCACCGCCCGTTTTGCAGCAAGCAATGTCAGATGATTGATTTCGGTGAATGGGCAGACGAAGAGAACAGCATCGCTGGCGCACCAGATATGTCAGATAGCGATGGTTGGTCGGAAGATCCGCACTAAGCGAGTAACGAGTAACGAGTAACGAGTAACGAGTAACGAGTAACGAGTAAATTTTGAAGGGTTGGCGTTTAACGTCAATCCTTTTTTATTGCCTATAACACGGCGCTAGTAGAGATTCCCTACTCCTTCCTTCGTCAGTCTAGGGAATGACGGTTAAATATGAGTTTCGTCTGGTTTGTCATCCTCAAGAGTGAGGTACGAGCGAATTGGGGATCTCTTACCTGCTAAGCTCCAAATAACAGACACAAAAAAGCGGAGCCAAATGGCTCCGCTTTTATCGATAGAATGCAAAAAGAATTACTTCTTAGTAAGCTTCTCTTTAATACGAGCTGACTTACCAGAACGCTCACGTAGGTAGTACAACTTGGCACGACGTACTGCACCACGGCGTTTAACTTCGATGCTATCAACCATTGGAGAGTGAGTTTGGAACGCACGCTCTACGCCTTCACCGTTCGAGATCTTACGAACTGTGAATGCAGAGTGTAGACCACGGTTACGAATAGCGATTACAACGCCTTCGAAAGCCTGTAGACGCTCACGGTCACCTTCTTTTACCTTAACCTGAACTACAACAGTGTCACCTGGTGCGAATTTAGGAAGGTCTGATTTTAGTTGCTCTTCTTCAAGAGCCTTGATGATGTTGCTCATTTGTATAAATTCCTAGAATAAACTGATACTAAATTTAATAGGTTACTGCTTGCTTTTCGTTAAGAGCGTTGCTCTTTAATGAATTCAGCCAGTAATTGTTCCTGTTCGTCAGTCAGAGCTAGGTTTTCCAGGAGTTCTGGTCTTCTTAGCCAAGTTCGGCCCAACGATTGTTTTAATCGCCAGCGACGAATGTCCTTATGGTTTCCAGACTTGAGTACCGATGGCACATCTTTATCGTCTAGCACCTCAGGGCGCGTATAATGAGGACAATCTAGCAAACCATTTGCAAAAGAATCTTCTTCTGCTGAAGCGAAATCTCCAAGTACACCCGGAACAAACCGAGATACTGAATCAATCAGCGTCATGGCTGGCAGTTCGCCACCCGTCATCACAAAATCTCCAATCGACCATTCTTCGTCAACTTCAGATTCAATGATGCGCTCATCTACCCCTTCGTAGCGACCACAAATAAGAAGTAAATTCTCGTTTGTTGCCAGCTCTTCAACACCTTTCTGGTCGAGTTTACGACCTTGAGGTGAAAGATAGATAACTTTCGTCTTTCCCGGTGCTGCTTGCTTGGCCGTTGTGATAGCGTCGCGCAAAGGCTGAACCATCATTAACATGCCAGGACCACCACCGTAAGGTCTGTCATCAACAGTGCGATGTTTATCATGAGTGAAATCACGAGGATTCCATGTCTCAATAGATAAAAGACCTTTTTTAACCGCTTGACCTGTTACTCCAAAATCAGTAACAGAACGGAACATTTCAGGAAAAAGGCTAATAATGCCAACCCACATGTGTTCTCTCGCTCTGTAATTTGGAGTTAGAATCCAGGATCCCAGTCAACTTCGATCCGGCGAGCTTCGCGATCAACTTTCTTGATCACTTGCTCTTCAAGGTACGGTACTAACCGTTCCTTTTGGCCAAAAGCATCTTTAAGATTTGCTTTGATTACTAGAACATCGTTCGAGCCAGTTTCTAATAGGTCAGTGACCTCACCAAGGTCGTAACCTTTAGTGGTAAAAACTTGCATACCGAACAATTCGCGCCAGTAGAATTCATCTTCTGACAATTCAGGTAACGAAGCAGGGTCAATAGCAATTTCAAAGTTAGTCATCAGTTGCGCGTCTTCACGAACATCTAATCCCGCTAGCTTACATACATAACCTTGGCCATGACGTTTCCAGCTCTCAACTTTGTACTCAACCCACTTACCCTTTAGGTTTAAATACCAAGGGCTGTAATCAAATATGCTTTCAGCATTGTCTGTGTAGGAGAACACTTTGAGCCAGCCACGAATACCATAGGTAGACCCAAGTTTACCCATGACAATTCTATTATTTTGCTCGCTCATAGTTTCTTTACCCTTCATCGACATAAGCTATTTCTCTTTAAAAAAGAATTAAGCCGCTTTTTGAGCGTCTTTAACTAGCTTAGCTACACGATCAGATAGAGATGCGCCTTGACCAACCCAGTGGTTAACACGATCTAGGTCTAGACGTAGACCTTCTTCTTGACCTTGAGCTGTAGGGTTAAAGAAACCTACTTTCTCGATGAAACGGCCAGTTGCAGCGTTACGGCTATCCGCAACTACGATTTGATAAAATGGGCGCTTCTTTGCACCGTGACGTGCCAAACGAATGGTTACCATGTCGTCCTCTTTGCTTTCTTAATAAAATAATTAACCCCAAGTATAAGTAAATAGCTTGGGGTCTCGTGCCAAATTAAAGCCCCGGAATTTTACTCTTATTCCGGTGCAATGCAAGGGCTTTAGCTATTTTTTCACCAACATAGCTGCCGTACACTTTCTGTGACACGGCTAACACTATGAAAAGTAACGTAGCTAAAGCTTACATTTGTAGATTATCGACCAAACGGGTTAAAGCCACCACCCATTCCGCCCATACCTCCACCGCCGCCCATCATGCCTTGCATGTTGCGCATCATGCCTTTCATGCCACCTTTCTGCATCTTCTTCATCATCTTCTGCATTTGGGTGAACTGCTTAAGCATACGGTTTACATCTTGTACCTGTGTACCAGAACCAGCGGCAATACGCTTTTTGCGAGAGCCTTTGATTAGGTCAGGGCGTTGACGCTCTTTCATGGTCATAGAGTTGATGATCGCTTCCATTTGCTTGAACATCTTGTCATCAACTTTATCTTTAACGTTATCTGGTAGCTGAGACATGCCTGGAAGCTTATCCATCATGCCCATCATGCCGCCCATGTTTTGCATCTGACCTAGTTGTTCACGGAAGTCTTCAAGGTCAAAGCCTTTCTTCTCTTTGAACTTCTTAGCCAGTTTCTCTGCTTTCTCGGTATCAACGTTTTTCTGTAGGTCTTCAATAAGAGACAGTACGTCGCCCATACCTAAGATACGAGAAGCAACACGATCTGGGTGGAACGGTTCTAGTGCGTCAGTCTTTTCACCAACACCCAAGAATTTAATCGGCTTGCCTGTGATATGACGAACAGACAGAGCAGCACCACCACGCGCATCACCATCAACTTTCGTCAAGATAACACCGGTTAGTGGTAGCGCATCACCAAAGGCTTTTGCAGTGTTCGCAGCATCTTGACCTGTCATTGCATCAACAACGAACAGTGTCTCTACTGGTTTAATTGCAGTATGAAGCTCTTTGATCTCGCCCATCATCTCTTCATCGATAGCCAAACGACCCGCAGTATCGACAAGTAGCACGTCGTAGAATTTCTTCTTCGCGTGGTCGATTGCAGCGTTTGCAATATCAAGAGGTTTTTGATCAGCTGAAGATGGGAAGAAGTCTACGCCAACATCGCTTGCTAACGTTTCAAGCTGTTTGATTGCCGCTGGACGGTAAACGTCGGCAGACACAACCAAGACTTTCTTCTTGTCACGCTCAGTTAGAAGCTTAGATAGCTTACCTACCGATGTGGTTTTACCCGCACCTTGTAGACCCGCCATTAAGATAACGGCTGGCGGCTGCGCTGCTAGGTTAAGAGCCTCGTTAGACTCACCCATCACCGCTTCAAGTTCAGCTTGAACGATCTTAATGAATTCTTGACCAGGCGTTAGAGATTTAGAAACCTCAACACCCACAGCGCCTTCTTTTACGCGCTTAACAAAATCGCGGACAACGGGCAGTGCAACGTCGGCTTCAAGTAGCGCCATACGTACTTCACGCAGCGTCTCTTTAATATTGTCTTCGGTCAGACGACCTTTACCGCTGATGTTCTTCAGCGTTTTGGATAGACGATCCGTTAAATTATCAAACATAGTTTTCTCTTCGCTCAAAACTGCGACTATTACTGTGAGTATACATTAGCGCGGATTAGAGTCATACCCGTTGTAGAGCGTTAATCATCCGTGCTTGTGATGTGAGACATTATTCACTTGGAATTGAATGAGGTTCGCCATAGCCCCAAAGAGCGATGCGAGGTATAATTCGCCAATTAGTAATCATTAAAATGGATACCATGGACAGTCTTATTGCGATCGCAGCAGCCTTTCTTTATACAATGGCGATTTCCACGATCATTCCAGGTCTCGTGCACCAAACAGGAATCCGTGTAAAAACGGTGTTTATCAGCGCATTACTTGCTCTAGCTTTCCATGCTTGGTTGCTTGGCGATTTGATTTTTAATGCCAGTGGCCAAAACCTCAGTATCTTGAACGTTGCTTCATTAATCAGTTTAATCATATCTGTGGTAATGAGCGGTGCAATGCTCAAAACCCGCTTGTGGTTCATCTTGCCTGTTGTTTATAGTTTCGCAGCGCTTAACCTCATGGCAGCAACGTTTCTTCCAAGTACCTTCATCAAACATCTAGAGAATGACCCGAAACTGCTCGTACACATCTCTTTGGCCTTGTTCTCATACGCGACGCTGACTATCGGTGCGTTATACGCCTTGCAACTCGCGTGGCTTGATCACAAGCTTAAAAAGAAAAAAGCCTTAGTGATTAACCCTAACCTACCTCCTTTAATGATGGTAGAGAGACAGCTTTTCAAGATCATTCTGATTGGTAATGGTTTATTAACGGGTACTTTGCTGACTGGCCTTATCTTCGTACAAGATATGTTTGCTCAAGGAAAGGCGCACAAAGCGGTGTTGTCTTTTATCGCTTGGGTTATCTACTCCATCCTTTTATGGGGTCACTACCAAAAAGGGTGGCGTGGACAGAAAGTCACTTGGTTCGCACTTGCGGGC
This sequence comes from Vibrio sp. 10N.286.51.E5, assembly GCF_041469125.1. Lineage (NCBI taxonomy): Bacteria > Pseudomonadati > Pseudomonadota > Gammaproteobacteria > Vibrionales > Vibrionaceae > Vibrio > Vibrio sp. 10N.286.51.E5. Next base: position 128,161 of record NZ_JBFRJZ010000026.1, read on the forward strand.
GCCAGCATGCTCACATTAGCCTACTTCGGTAGCCGCTTCGTTCAGGAAATCATCCTGAACTAGTCTGTAAAATAAAGGCAAGGTCTCACACCTTGCCTTTAAAATATTGAGTCCGTTAGATTCAATTGACATCTCGACCATGTTCGGTCATAAATTAATCAAGATACACAAATAGGAAAAGAATAGTTTTGGACGACATATCAACGGGTATCTTATTTGCGCTACTCGCGTGTCTCATTGTAATTTCTGGTTATTTCTCTGGTTCCGAAACGGGCATGATGTCCTTGAACCGCTACCGTTTAAAGCACTTGGCCAATACGGGTCATAAAGGTGCCAAACGCGTAGAAAAACTTCTGAACCGCCCAGACAGATTGATTGGCCTCATTCTCATCGGCAACAATCTCGTCAACATTCTTGCATCTGCGATCGCTACTATTCTTGGTATGCGCATCTACGGGGATATCGGTGTGGCTATCGCTACTGGTACCCTAACTCTCGTGATCCTCGTATTCGCCGAGGTAACACCAAAAACCATCGCTTCTCTATTTCCTGAACGTGTCTCTTACGCGAGCAGTATCCTTTTGATGATACTGATGAAGGTGCTGTCACCATTGGTGATCTTAGTGAACTTCATTACCAACGGCTTCATTCGTATCTTAGGCGTTAAAGCCAGCCATGATGCAACCGACCACTTGAGTTCAGAAGAGCTTAGAACCGTGGTAAATGAAGCCGGTAGCTTAATCCCTCAACGTCACCAAGATATGTTGGTGTCTATTCTGGATTTAGAGCACGTCACCGTGAACGACATCATGGTGCCGCGTAATGAGATAACTGGTATCGACATCAATGACGACTGGAAATCGATTGTTCGCCAACTGACCCACTCTCCTCATGGTCGTGTGGTTCTCTACCGTGACCAGATAGATGAAGTGGTTGGTATGCTTAGGCTGCGTGAAGCTTACCGTCTGATGCTTGAAAAGAACGAATTCAATAAAGAAACCCTGTTGCGTGCCGCGGATGAGATCTACTTTATTCCTGAAGCGACACCACTCAATATTCAACTGCTTAAGTTTCAACGCAATAAGCAGCGCATCGGTTTGATTGTTGATGAGTATGGCGACATCAATGGTTTGGTTACATTAGAAGATATTCTAGAAGAGATCGTAGGTGAGTTTACCACCTCAATCACCCCAAGCTTATCTGAAGAGATTACTCCGCAAAGCGATGGCAGCTTCTTGATTGAAGGCAGTGCCAATATCCGAGATATCAACAAAGGCTTACAGTGGGCACTGCCTACCGATGGCCCAAGAACGCTGAATGGTTTGATACTGGAACACCTTGAAGATATTCCAGAGAGTCACCTGAGTGTTCAGGTAGCCAGCCACCCAATGGAAATTGTTGAGCTTGAAGAGAACCGCATCAAACTGGTTCGCGTGTTCCCACAGATCGTGAACGGCTAACTGAGTTATCACTGAATCTCTGTCTCGCCCTAAAATACGTTGACGAAAAAGGCCCGGTTCATTGAACCGGGCCTTTTAGTATCTAACTCGCCCTATCTAGGGTAGCTATCAATGACTAGTCGATCTTAAGCTCTTGCAGCATAGACTCTGGCAGTGCCAGTTCATCATTCTTGTTTACAGAGATGCCTGCAGCGATGATCGCATTCGCGATCTCTTTCGCTTCATCCAAAGAGTGCATTGCCGCGGTACCACATTGGTATTCGTTCAGCTCAGGGATCTTATTCTGGTTCTCAACTTTCAGTACGTCGTGCATCGCTGCCAACCAACCGTCAGCCACTTGTTGTTCTGTAGGCGTACCAATCAGGCTCATGTAGAAACCAGTGCGACAGCCCATCGGTGAGATATCGATGATCTCTACATCTGAACCGTTCAATTGATTACGCATGAAACCAGCATATAGGTGCTCTAGAGTATGGATACCTTTCTCAGATAGGATGTCTTTGTTTGGCGCAGTAAAACGCAGGTCAAACACAGTGATGGTATCCCCTTTTGGGGTTTGCATTGTTTTAGCAACACGAACGGCAGGTGCGTTCATGCGTGTGTGATCAACAGTGAAACTATCTAATAAAGGCATTGCTCTTCTCCATGACGGCTGGCTTTAGAAAAACCAGCTTCGATTGTCTTCTAGTTCTTTGCGGCACTGTTTCAGCTGCCATCCATAATCTTTTGCTTGCTGTTCGACTTTGCGCGCCACCTTAATTAGCGATGGCTTGCTGTTGTATGACTTGCGCTTATAGCCACCACGGCCTTCATGATAAGCCAGGTATTGGTTATATGGGTCCCATAGTGAGATGCCCAATTGACGACGCGTCTCGCTGGTATACCAACCGATGAACATCAATGCATCATCAAAGTTGGTTCTTGAACCACCGTTATTGGTCGCCTTTTGGAAGTCTTCCCAAGCAGGATCTTGAGCTTGTGCATAACCGTAGGCACTGCTTACACGCCCCCACGGTATAAAGCCAAGAATGTAATCTTTAGGTGGGCGCGCATCATGACGATAGCTACTCTCTTGTTTCACAAAAGCCATCGCAACGTTAATCGGCGTTCCCCATTCTTCTTGCATATCCAAGGCATCTTCATACCATGAAGGGTGCTCTCGAAAGATGCTACACAAATTATCTTGCTGCTTTGGCGGTGGCGTTGCACATCCAACCAACAGGCTAGAGACAACACCAACAGTCACTACAGGTAACCATTTACTACTCACTCGAGTAGGCTGACCTAATAAGGCTTGCTTCCTTTCCACCAAAGTCTCGCTATGCTTTTAAATACGAAAAATAATCCGCTAAGAAGCTATCAAAATCTTGAGTGCTTGCTTCTTCACTTTGTTGCTGAGCAATCACAGAACGTTGAACTTCTGCTTCCATCAACTCAGCTGAATATACTTTGTATTGGTGCGCTTTGTGTTGCTGAGCGTACGTTTTACCTAACGCGCAACCCACTTTACCTAAGCCGCCCAATTTTTTGGTCTCTTCTAGCAACTGGCCAGAAATAGTTAGCTCAGGGTTATCAATCCAAGCCTCAAGCGTATCGCATGTTTCTTGGTATGCACGACCACCTTGTTCAGCGTCCATCATCTCGGCAATAGAGCGCAGATCTTTGAAGACACGCTTCGCCCAATCTTGCAGAGACAAGCGCTCGCCATGACAACCAATTTGCAGCTCTAGACCAGCTTGACGACCTTCTAAGATCACCTTGTTCCAGTTGTCGCGCCAGCACTCAAGTTCGCAGTTATCCATCTCAGCAGAGTCTGTTAGTACACTCCACGTTAGGAATAGATCCAAGAAGCGAACTTGCTGTTCGGTGATACCGATTGAGCTGAATGGGTTTACATCGAGAGAACGCACCTCGATGTACTCAACACCGCCGCGAGCCAACGCTTCAGATGGCTTCTCACCACTTTTCGCGACACGCTTAGGACGGATTGGAGCGTAAAGCTCATTCTCAATTTGCAGTACGTTGCTATTTAGCTGACGGTATTCACCATCAACCTTAGTGCCAATTTCGGCGAATTCTTCTGATGGCGTACGAATCGCTTGATTCAAACCTTCAAGGTACTGACCTAGGCTGTTGAAGCCAATCTTCAATACACTTTGCGCACTGTTCGTGTAACCAAGATCACTCAGGCGCAGCGCCGTTGCTTTTGGCAGATACAATGTCTCACCAACCTTTTCAAAAGGTAGGTTTGTTTCTCTTCCTTTGATGAAAGAAGAACATAGCGCAGGTGAAGCACCGAAGAAGTATGGGATTAACCAACCAAAGCGGTAGTAGTTACGAATCAAACCGAAGTAAGCATCTGACTTAGATTCACAACGCGCTTCTTCAGTTTGCTCTCCAAACAGGCTATCCCAAAAGCTTTCTGGGAAAGAGAAGTTGAAGTGAACACCAGAGATAATCTGCATCAGGCTACCGTAACGACGTTTTAGGCCTTCACGATATAAGGTCTTCATCTTACCGTTATTCGAGGTGCCGTATTGCGCTAGCTGAATGTAATCTTCACTGCCAACGTAACAAGGCATAGAAAGCGGCCATAGTTTTTCGCCGTCTAACTTGGCTTGCGTGAAGTGATGGATATCAGACAACTGATTCAAAAGCGTCGGAACGTCGTTAGAAACAGGCGTGATAAATTCCAGTAGCGACTCAGAGAAATCGGTCGTTACCCATTCGTTCATCAACGCAGATCCCAAAGCCTCAGGGTGCGGCCCAGTAGCAAGGTGCCCATCTTCCGTGTAGCGTAATGTTTCCCTTTCAACACCACGACCAAATTGAGAGAAGGTCTTAGGGTTGGTTGCAACTTGCTTTAGTCGCGCAGCAAAATCAGTCAAAATTCAGTTCACTTATCTTATATTGTTCTGATTAGAACTATCATAAATTAGGTTGGAAGAGAAAAGTAGAGTCTCTTCCCTCCCCCTTTAATGTGTACTCTAACGAATGATTTCAAGCTCTTCTATTGGAATATCTAACTTTTCTAATTGCGGGCGAAGCGAAGTCGCGTCACCAACAACGATTATTTGATAATCATTCGGGTCAAACCATTTCTTAGATAGCTCGTTTAAGGTCTCTTTTGAAACCGTTTCAACTATCTGATTACGCTGTTGTAGGTAATCTTCATCAAGGCTCAATGCAACAATATTACTCAACAACCCCGCCTTTTGACTTGGCGTTTCGTATTTAAGTGCATCTTGTTGACCGACGGCAAGGCGCATAAATTTCACCTCTTCGTCAGTTAATCCACTTTGGCTAAACTCATTCAGCTCATTAATAAACTCTTGAATCGATGGAACCGTCGCATTCGCCCTTACCTGCGCGCTAAATACCACTGCGCCAGTTTCACGAGTACTTGCGAAGTAACCGCTTGCACCGTAAGTGTAGGCTTTGTCTTCACGTAGGTTCTGGTTGATACGGCTATTGAAGTTGCCCGCTAAGTTAAAGTTAGCTAACTGGCTCAAATACAATTCGCCCGTCGCATCAAACGGCAGGCCCTTACGAACCAAGCGAACAATGCTTTGCGGCGCACCCGGTTTATCAACTAAGTACAGGTGCTGACCAGAAAGCTCTTTAACGATCTGTGGACGCGTTAATGGTGCCGCATCGCCTTGCCACTCTTCAAAGAATTGTAGCTGTTTCCCTACCTCTTTCTTCGAGATGTCTCCCACCACAACAATATTGGCACCTTCTGGTGTGTAATGTTGCGCATAGAATTTTTTCACATCGTCTAAGGTCAATTTCGATAGAGATTCCTTAGTACCATCACTTGCACGAGCAAAAATACTGTCACCAAACAGCACTTCACGGGTTGCTTGAGAAGCCATCCAGCTTGGCTGCTGATGCTGATACACAACGCCTTCTAGCATCTGTTTCTTAACGCGCTCAAAATCTTGCTCATCGAACTTAGGATCGAATAGAACCTCTTGCACAATCGCTAAGGTTTGAGGCAAGTTTTTCTCTAGCGTCGAGACTGAAATATCTGTGGTGTAGCTGCCCGCACTAATGCTCACGCTGCTACCAAGTTTATCTAAGGTCGCTTGTAACTCTTCAACGGTTCGTTTAGTTGAGCCTTCTTCCATCATCGAAGCCGTTAGGTTCGCTAGGCCTTCTTGCCCTTTGCGAACATAGCGTTCGCCTGCAGGCAATTGAATTTGCAGCTGTACTGTCGGAGTTTCACTGGTCACGGTACCAATTAAGTCAGTGCCATTTGCAAAGTGCATGCGGTACAACTCAGGCATGGTCGCCTCAACACCAAAGTTCACTTCTGGCATCACACTGCGATCAAAGGTATCCGGTGCCTTTCTGAAATCCAGTTGATCTTCCGTCACCTTGCTGTATTCCGGCAACGTACGTGGTGGCGTGGTAAAGGTCGCTTCACGAACCGCCAAATCGAGCTTTTTCTTAGGAACCACACTCAAGGTAACCTTGTGCTTACCTTCGATGAAATCTTGGTATGCCTTGCTCACGCTCTCAGGCGTCACCGCTCGGATTTGATCGAGTTGTGATTCAATGCGATCAGGCTGACCATAGAAGGTTTGGTTCGACGCGAGTTGCGACACCTTACCTTTAACGCTTTGCAATGCAAAAACAGCATTCGCTTCGGCCATGCCAGTGATCTGGTCTAAACGCTCTTGCTCAACGCCCTCTTTCGAGAATTGCTCCAGGGTATCCATCAGCTCTTTATTGAGAACCGTCAAATCGCCTTTTTCACCTGAGTTGCCCATTGCATACACGTACATGGTACACGCCAACTCAGCACAATCATGGAAAGAGCCAGCGCTGACGGCCTTCTGCGTTTTTACGAGGTTTTGATATAGGTAACTGTTGGTACCTGAACCTAACACGTTAGACAATGCATTCAGTGAAGCTTGCGTCTCTTCACCGCGATACGTTGTTGGCCACCCCACCAGCACCATCGGCTGACGAATATTGTCTTCTAAGGTGATGTATTTATCTTCTGTTAGAACAGCAGGTTGCTTCTCTGCCGCCTTCACTTCAGGGCCTTGAGGAATTGAACCAAAGTACTTGTTAACCCATTCTAGCGTGTCATCAACGTCGATATCACCACCAATCGTTAACACGGCATTGTTTGGGCCGTACCAACGCAGGAAGAACGCTTTAAGATCATTCACGTCAACACGGTCAAGATCTTCAACATAGCCGATTGGTTGCCAAGAGTAAGGGTGACCTTCAGGGTAAAGCGCTTCGCCCATGCGTTCCCACATCAAGCCGTAAGGACGATTTTCGTAGCTCTGCGCTCGCTCGTTCTTGACCGTGCCTCTTTGAACCTCAAATTTCTTCTGAGAAACAGCATCCAACAAGAAGCCCATTCGGTCTGATTCTAACCACAACATTTTCTCAAGTTGGTTAGAAGGAACAGTTTCAAAATAGTTGGTGCGGTCACGGTTGGTCGTGCCGTTTAACGAGCCACCCGCTTCGGTAATGATCTTAAAGTGCTGTTGGTCACCAACGTTCTCTGAACCCTGGAACATCATGTGCTCAAAGAAGTGAGCAAAGCCCGACTTGCCTATCTCTTCACGTGCTGAACCGACGTGATAAGTCACATCAACATGCACCAACGGATCGGAATCATCAGGGGAAAGAATAACTGTCAGGCCGTTTTCAAGCTGATACTTGGTGTAAGGAATCACCACTTTATCTTTAGAGGGCTTTACCTCTTCTAACAGAGTGACACCTTCAGGTAACGAGGAAAAGAAGGGCGTTGAGCTAGGTACATTGTAAGAACAGCCTGCAATGGCGATAAGAGAAAATGTACCAAGTAAAACCTTTTTCATAGGTTCTCCTTAGAAAAAACCGAAGTAGATAGCAGCAAGTAAGCTATAGCGAGCGGCTTTGCCAATCGCTATCAAAATAACGCTAGGGATGAATTTCATTCTTAGCCAACCCGCAGCGAGACACAAAGGGTCACCAATGATCGGTAACCAACTAAATAACAGTGTCCAGTAGCCATAGCGACTCAGCCAAGCCATAGCCTTATGACCATGCTTTTCAGATTGAGTTCGATTAGGCAACCACAAACCAATCCAATAGTTAGTCAGGCCGCCTAAGGTATTGCCTAATGTCGCCACTAGAATGATCGATGAGGTTGAAAACTGATCTAAGCTCAATGCAGCCACAAGGCTAGCTTCTGAACCACCGGGTAGTAACGTGGCACTCAAGAAGCCACTGATGAAGAGTACCCACAGCGCCGAGTCCGAGAACCACAGCGCGATATTTTCAAAAAGGGAGTTAAAAAATTCTAACACTGCCTATCAACTTTCTTGCATTTTAAGTAGCACCTTGCCTCTGGTGTGTCCGGTTTCAACCTGCAGGTGCGCCGACTGCGCCTCGTCTAACTGGTAGATACCTTGAATTTCTGTTTTGAGCAATCCGACACTGACCATGTAAAGCATGGTGTCCATTTGCTCAGGGTTTGGTTCAACCAGCATGCCTGATGCAGTAAAACCTAATAGTGTTGCTTTCTCACAGATAAGTTCTGCAGATAGAGTCGGTACTGTCACTACTCGCGCGCCATCTTTTAGGCACTTCAATGCATCAAGCGCGGTATCGCCACCGACCAAATCAATCAACACATCGACATCAGATACTCTTTCTGATGCTGGCGCAAACTTATAGTTAATCGCGTGAGCACCTAGCGTCGCAAGGTAATCAAGATTGGCTTCGCTGCAGGTTGTGTAAACCTCAGCTTTTGCTGCCACTGCAATTTGAACCGCAAGGTGACCAACGCCGCCCGCGCCCGCTAAAATAAGCACGCGGTCGCCTTCTTTCACTTCGGCTTTGTTGAGCGCTTGTGCCGCTGTTTGACTCGCAAGTGGTAATGCAGCTGCCGCTTCTAGAGTGACAGAATCAGGAACCATACTTAATGCAGCTTCTGGAACACACACATATTGGCTGTAACCGCCACCTTGCAGTGGAAAACCAATAAAGCCAGCCACGTTATCACCAACAGTAAAGCGTTCAGCCTGTTCGCCTAGCGAGACAATTTGCCCTGAAATATCGTAGCCAGGCACCCAAGGCAGGTTATCTTTGTTTTGTGCTGCCGCCCAACCAAGACCCGCTCGGGTTTTGACATCAATCGGATTAATGCCTGAAAAGGAAACTTTAACCACCACTTCTCCAGTCTTAGGCTCAGGGATCGCACTGGTTTGAATACTTAGGTTTTCGACGCCGCCGAATTGAGTAATCGCAATCTGTTTATTTTCCATTTCCACATTTCCTTGATTGATAAAAGCCCTAGTGAGCAAGCACCCTAATTAATAAAAAGAAAGGGATGCGAAAGCATCCCTTTGACTATAAACCATTTAATAAGGCTAAGTTAACCGCTCATTCGTAAATTGACGACCAATTAACGTAACGATACATGACCCAGCAAATCCACTAGCCCACGAGAGCTAATAGAATACCCGCCGCAACCGCACTACCAAGTACACCGGCTACGTTCGGGCCCATTGCATGCATCAACAAGAAGTTCTGAGGGTTTGCCTCAAGACCAACCTTGTTCACAACACGTGCCGCCATTGGAACCGCCGATACGCCAGCTGCGCCAATCAGTGGGTTGATGTCCTCTTTCGAGAATCGGTTCAACACCTTAGCCATCAATACACCACCCGCCGTACCGATACTGAACGCGACCGCACCTAAACCTAGAATACCCAGTGTTTCTAAGTTCAAGAACGTATCCGCTTGAAGCTTAGAACCAACCCCTAGACCTAGGAAAATAGTTACAACGTTAATCAGTTCGTTTTGAGCTGTTTTTGAAAGGCGATCAACCACACCCGCTTCACGCATTAAGTTACCCAAACAGAACATACCAACTAGAGGTGTTGCTGAAGGTAGGAACAAAATCGTCATCAGTAGTACAGCAAGCGGGAAAAGAATCTTCTCGGCTTTGCTAACGTGACGAAGTTGAGCCATCTTAATTTTGCGCTCTTCAGGAGACGTTAACGCTTTCATGATTGGTGGCTGAATGATAGGAACCAAAGCCATGTAGCTATAAGCCGCTACTGCAATGGCACCTAAAAGATCCGGAGATAACTTGCTTGCCAAGAAGATCGCAGTTGGGCCATCGGCACCACCAATGATCGCAATTGACGAAGCATCGGCCATCGAGAACTCCATTCCTGGAACGTAGTTCAGCAAGATCGCGCCAAATAGCGTCGCGAAGATACCAAACTGAGCCGCAGCCCCTAGCCACAACGTTTTAGGGTTCGCAATCAACGCACCGAAGTCCGTCATCGCACCAACACCCATAAAGATCAGCAGTGGGAAAATACCTGTCTCAATACCAATGTAGTAGACGTAGTAGAGCAAACCACCTGGATCAGTAAACCCAGCATTTGGAATGTTTGCTAATACAGCACCAAAACCAATAGGCAGTAGAAGTAACGGTTCAAATCCTTTACGAATTGCCAAAAACAACAGTAAGCAACCAACCAGCATCATACAGATCTGGCCGAACTCAAAGTTCGCAATCCCTGTTTCAGACCATAAGGTCATCAATCCTTCCATGGTACTCCCTTACGCTAAGCTTAGTAGTGGAGCGCCTACAGTAACTGCATCGCCTTCTTTAACATTCAATTCTTGAACGATACCACCACGAGCAGCACGAACTTCCGTTTCCATCTTCATCGCTTCCAAGATCAGTAGCACATCGCCTTCAGCCACTTCAGCACCAGGCTGAACGATCACTTTGAAGATGTTGCCTGCTAATGGAGCTGGAACTGCTTCTGCATCAGAAGCCGCAGCAGGTGCTGCTTGAGACGCTTGTGCTGGTTTCGCTGATGGAGATACCGATGTCAGTTCACCTTGAGGGCCAACTTCAACATCGTAAACCTGGCCATCAACCTTCACGCTGTAGCTTTCAATACCACCAGAAGCTTGTACAGGAGCTGCAGCAACTGGAGCCGCAACTTCTAGCGTTGGTGCAGGTTCAAATGCTTCAGGATTACGACGGTTCTTAAGGAACTTAAGACCCACTTGTGGGAAGAGCGCGTAAGTCAGTACATCATCAACCGTATCTTCAGCTAGAGAGATACCCTCTGATTTCGCTTTCTCTAACAGATCCGTCGTTAACGTATCCATTTCAGACTTAAGTAAATCAGCAGGACGACAAGTAATCGGCTCTGCACCGTCTAGAACTTTCGCTTGCAGTTCAGCATCCACTTCAGCAGGAGCTTGACCGTATTCACCTTTCAGTAGACCAGCAGTCTCTTTCGTGATGCTCTTATAGCGTTCGCCCGTTAAGACGTTAATAACCGCTTGAGTACCGACAATCTGAGAAGTTGGTGTTACTAAAGGAATGTAACCAAGCTCTTTACGTACGCGTGGGATCTCTTCTAGAACTTCATCCATGCGATCGGCGGCGCCTTGCTCTTTAAGCTGGCCTTCCATGTTAGTTAACATTCCGCCAGGAACTTGAGCGATTAAGATGCGAGAATCGACACCTTTTAGCTGACCTTCCCATTTCGCGTACTTTTTACGTACATCACGGAAGTAAGCCGCGATGGGTTCGATTTGGTCTAGTTTAAGATTCGTGTCGCGCTCTGTACCTTCTAACATCGCAACAACCGTTTCGGTTGGCGTATGACCGTAAGTACAGCTCATTGAAGAAATAGCGGTATCTAGAATGTCGATACCCGCTTCAACGGCTTTAACCGCTGTTGCAGTCGATAGACCAGTTGTCGCGTGGCTATGCAGTGCTAGAGGAACGTCACACGATGCTTTGATACGTGTAATCAGCTCTTCTGCTTCATACGGCTTTAATAAACCTGACATATCTTTGATACATAGTGAGTGACAACCTAGGTCCTCTAGGCGTTTGGCCAAATCAACCCAAGTATCTGAGTTGTGAACCGGACTGGTTGTGTAAGACAACGTACCTTGAGCGTGGCCACCAACGTCGATCGTTGCTTTCACTGCTTTTTCAAAGTTACGTACGTCATTCATCGCATCAAAGATACGGAATACGTCCATGCCGTTTTTATGGGCACGTTCAACAAATTTTTCTACTACATCATCCGCGTAGTGACGGTAACCCAACAGGTTTTGACCACGCAGTAGCATCTGCATTGGTGTGTTTGGCATCGCTTTTTTAAGTTCACGTAAACGCTCCCATGGATCTTCTCCAAGAAAACGGATACACGAATCAAATGTCGCGCCGCCCCAAGTCTCTAGAGACCAGTAACCGACTTTATCCAGTTCTGCCGCAATTGGCAGCATATCTTCGATACGCATACGAGTAGCAAATAGTGACTGGTGCGCGTCACGAAGTACCACATCTGTGATAGCTAGTGGTTTAGACATGCTCATAAACTCCTTTTTAATCCTTTAAATGCTACTTAGCAGTAGACGCACGGTATTGATGAACCGCGGCCGAAATTGCTGCCACTACCTGTGGACTAACAGCTGAAGGGTTTGATTGTGATTTTTGAATTTTTTTAGGTGCTGCGATCGGCTCTGGTACTTCTTCTGGTACCAGTTTTGACATCAACCGAACGAGGTAAACTAGAATAGTTAGGAAAATAAAGACAACGGACATCCCCGTTATCATTAGAGTCGCCGCATCTCCTAGCAGGCTTCCAATATTAGTCATGTTGCTTCCTTTCTTCGTCATCCTGACATACGTACAGGATTTCAGCGAATAGTGATCCCGACCCATGGATTATCTCGATTGGTAAAAGTTTGTCAATTTTGTTTAAGGTTCTGTTACGGATAACGCACACATAAGGTTAATTATTCGCCTATCAGATCACATAAATCTGTCAAATACGTCATTTTTAGATATTTAAACTGTGACTTAAACGGGGCTTTTCTGGGAATTGATATGAGAAAGGTGGAATAACAAAGAAGCAATCAAGAACTACTTTAAATACAACAAGTTAAACAACTAACAAATTTAACACTGTCGCAACAAATTTGCAGCAGACATAAAAAAAGCCTCGTATAAACGAGGCTTTTTCTAATAATGTGGCGCGCTCTGGAGGATTCGAACCTCCGACCGCCTGGTTCGTAGCCAGGTACTCTATCCAGCTGAGCTAAGAGCGCACGGTTTTAATATCAATTCATTGTTACTAACAAGAGATCAATATAAGGATTTCATTCTTATAAGAAAAAAGCCCTAAATAGTGGCGCGTCCTGGAGGATTCGAACCTCCGACCGCCTGGTTCGTAGCCAGGTACTCTATCCAGCTGAGCTAAGGACGCACGGTTTTCGATATCAGTATTTCCAATATCAGGAGTTCACAAGGAAACCCTAAAGAGTGGCGCGTCCTGGAGGATTCGAACCTCCGACCGCCTGGTTCGTAGCCAGGTACTCTATCCAGCTGAGCTAAGGACGCGCAGTTTTCGATATCGGTATTCCCAATATCAGGGGTTCATAAAAGAAACCCTAAATAGTGGCGCG
>NZ_JBFRJZ010000026.1:141959-198910 GCF_041469125.1 Vibrio sp. 10N.286.51.E5
GCGCACGGTTTTAGTATCAATTCGTTGTAAACAACAACTCAATACAAGGATTTCTGTTCTTATAAGAAAGAAGCCCTAAATAGTGGCGCGTCCTGGAGGATTCGAACCTCCGACCGCCTGGTTCGTAGCCAGGTACTCTATCCAGCTGAGCTAAGGACGCACGGTTTTTGATATTAATTTTCGACGAACGATTTATCAATATCAGGATTCACATTCTTATAAGAACTAAACCCTAAATAGTGGCGCGCTCTGGAGGATTCGAACCTCCGACCGCCTGGTTCGTAGCCAGGTACTCTATCCAGCTGAGCTAAGAGCGCACGGTTTTAGTATCAACTTAGTCAATACAAGGACTTTCATTCTTAAAAGAAATAAACCCTTAAATAGTGGCGCGTCCTGGAGGATTCGAACCTCCGACCGCCTGGTTCGTAGCCAGGTACTCTATCCAGCTGAGCTAAGGACGCACGGTGTTCATTCATTAAGAATGAAGTTGTGAAATATATCACATTCTTCTTGCTACGAAGAAAAAAAAAGGCCATCGGCCTGTAATGAATGGCGGTGAGGGAGGGATTCGAACCCTCGATGCAGCTACAAACCACATACTCCCTTAGCAGGGGAGCGCCTTCGGCCACTCGGCCACCTCACCTAATTCATTATTCTCAAATCACTTACAAGTAAGAGAAGAGAGAATGGCGCGTCCTGGAGGATTCGAACCTCCGACCGCCTGGTTCGTAGCCAGGTACTCTATCCAGCTGAGCTAAGGACGCACATTTACATTGTCTAAATTGCTAATTTTAGACTCGCAAGAAATGGCGGTGAGGGAGGGATTCGAACCCTCGATGCAGCTACAAACCACATACTCCCTTAGCAGGGGAGCGCCTTCGGCCTCTCGGCCACCTCACCGTCTTGCGGAGGCACATATTACGTTTTACCGAAAATATGTCAAACACTTTATTGAAAAAAATTGGACAAAAACACTCAACCGTTTGCTATTTAATCAAAGCGCTTGCAAATTGAACTTATAAGATTCAAATCGCGCTTTTTCCCTTAAAAATTAAGGTGAAAGATTGGCAATAATAAACAGCCGAAAACAATTATCTAATTTCTCCAGAAGCAAGTGCTACCGCTGATGGCACAATACTACGGGATGCGTATTTTCGCCATAGGGGAAGCGAATAAATCTTGAGTTTTGCCAAACAAAATACAGAGCAACAGTTCTGTTCAACCTTGTCTGTATCTCGCAGCATCACAAAGCATTCACTTCACCACTTTGAGACCGATCCGTTATCCAACCCATCTATGTCCCAATCAGTGTTTCGGTTCCCCAAGATCAAAAAAGGCTAGCAACAATGCTAGCCTCTTCTCTACGCAAAAGTATTAGTAGTTGCCAGATGCAACGTTACCATTACCTTTTTCAGCTTGAATGCGCATGTAGATCTCTTCACGGTGAACAGATACTTCTTTAGGTGCGTTAACACCGATACGTACTTGGTTACCTTTAACGCCTAGTACAGTAACTGTTACTTCATCACCAATCATCAGTGTTTCGCCAACGCGGCGAGTCAAAATTAGCATTCTTTGCTCCTTGAGTAATCTCTAAATTTATCTAGCTACGAGAGCATTATCCAACAAAAGTTATATTTTCGTAAACTATCGATTGAGTTTATTTAACCAAAATGCACTTCTTTTTTAGGATAACCCTGTGTTTCACGCGCTACGATGTATGCATTGTGTAATATGTTAGCAGCCATATCGACTTGCGTTGGTGATATCACCAAAGTTAAAGACTGCTGCTGCAATAAGTGATGCTGTACATCAATTTCGCCTTCAGACAACAATCCATGTGAACTGACCACAATTTCTTGTGTTCGGCTTCCTACCACAGTTAACAAACTAACCTGTTCACTATTACGGATTTTCTCAGCAAAAACTAGTTTTAATTTGGCACTTATGTCTTGTTTAATAATGAGTGCTGCCCGTTCTGTTTCCTCGATCACACTACAGACTTCGATCCCCAACAGTTGGCAATGTGAAATGAAAGACGGTAAATCTTCATTCAAACACTCGATACGCACCATATCTCTTTGGATGGCGATGCCAGCAATATCATTCAAACACTGATTACCCGCGATCAATGTGCCCTCGCCTTGTTCAAAGCTTGAAAGCACTCGCAATGACACGTTGTGCTGCCATGCATACTGAACACAAGGAAGGTGCAATACCTTAGCGCCTCGGCGAGCCATCTCTTCCATAGAAGGAAAGTCTAAAGTATCTAATTTCTGAGATTGTTTTACGACTCTAGGGTCACAAGAGTAAACACCATCTACATCAGTATAGATCTGGCATTCTTTCGCCTGCAAGGCACCTGCAAGCGCGACCGCTGTAGTATCTGAACCACCGCGGCCTAATGTCGTGATATCACCTTTCGCATTGAATCCTTGAAAGCCTGCAACAATAACAATCTGGTTGTCATCTAGCAGAGCTTGAATCGGAGCAGTATCAATACGCTCAATCGCAGCATTATTATGATTAGAATCCGTGTGTATCTTGGCTTGATAGCCAGTCATCGATGTCGCTTCATAACCTAACTTGTGTAACGTCATTGCTAACAAGGCCATGGAAACTTGCTCGCCAGCCGTTAACAACACATCCAGTTCTCTAGCGTTTGGTACGCTATCAACTTGCGTGGCTAAATTAACTAACCGATTTGTTTCACCAGACATAGCAGAAACGACAACCACGATCTGGTTCCCTTCATTTTTCGCTTCAATGATTTTTTCTGCTACATGATGGATTCGTTCAATTGAACCCACCGACGTTCCACCAAATTTCTGCACGATAAGAGGCATTTTCACCCGTCCTCACCTTCCCAAGACCAATGTCTATATATGACAAAAAAACACATACTCCGCGTCAGGGCGAAGCAATAAAAAATTAACCAAGGAGTCTAACGCCACCATTAGACTTCTTGGTTAATCTCAATCAAACCTTGTTTAAACACACTTCCAATAGGCAAAATAAAAGATGCCCAATCAACTGATTGGGCATCTTTGTATCAATTACTTAAGCTTAAAGACGCTCTTCTAGCCAAGTACGCACAGATTTAAGCGCTTCTGGCAGTGCTGCAACGTCTGTACCGCCCGCTTGAGCCATATCTGGACGACCGCCGCCTTTACCGCCAACTTGCTCAGCAACCATCTTGACGAGATCACCCGCTTTTACTTTGCCGATTAGGTCTTTGGTTACACCAGCAATCAAGCCAACTTTACCGTCTGCTACGTTCGCGATCAGGATGATGCCGCTACCTACTTGGTTTTTAGCGTTATCAACCATAGTACGTAGGTTCTTGTTGTCTGCGCCTTCAATTGCAGCAACCAAAACTTTAGTACCAGAGATGTCTTCTACTTTGCCCATGATGTTTGCGCTTTCTGCAGCAGCCATCTTTTCTTTAAGCAGTTGGATTTCTTTCTCTAGCGATTTCGCTTTCTTAGCTGATTCAGCAAGTTTCTCTTCGTAAGCGTTAGCCTGAGCTTCTACAGCATCTAGAGCAGCTTCACCTGTTACCGCTTCAATACGACGAATACCCGCAGCAATACCACCTTCAGAAGTGATCTTGAATAGACCGATATCACCCGTGTTGCTTGCGTGGATACCACCACAAAGCTCAGTAGAGAAATCGCCCATAGATAGAACGCGCACTTCATCATCGTACTTCTCGCCAAACAGTGCCATTGCACCTTTTTCTTTCGCTGACTCGATGTCCATGATGTTGGTTTCAATCACGTGGTTCTTACGAACTTGTGCGTTAACCAAACGCTCTACTTCTTTAATCTGTACCGGTGTTACCGCTTCAAGGTTAGAAAAGTCAAAACGTAGGTTGTCTGGCTTAACTAAAGAACCTTTTTGTGCAACGTGCTCACCTAGAACTTCGCGCAGTGCAGAGTGAAGTAAGTGAGTTGCAGAGTGGTTTAGTGAGATAGCAGCACGACGCTCAGCGTCAACCGTTGCTTCTACTTTATCGCCTTGAGCAAATACACCTTCAACTAGCTCACCGTGATGCGCAAATGCGTTACCTAGCTTCTGAGTGTCTTGTACTTTGAATAGACCAGATGCTGTTTTTAGCGTACCAGCGTCACCACATTGACCGCCTGACTCAGCGTAGAATGGTGTCTCTTCCAGGATGATGATTGCTTTGTCGCCAGCCGATAGTGAAGATACTTCTTCGCCGTCAACGAATAGCGCAGAGATTTCACCAGCACCTTCAGTTGCTGTGTAACCACAGAACTCAGTGTTGGTGTCTACTTTGATTGTCGCGTTGTAATCCGTGCCGAATTGGCCTGCTTCACGTGCACGCTTACGCTGTGCTTCCATCGCCTTCTCAAAGCCTTCTTCATCGATAGTAAAATCGCGTTCGCGAGCTACATCGTTAGTCAGGTCAGCTGGGAAGCCGTATGTATCGTAAAGTTTGAAAACTGTTTCGCCGTCAAGCTCTTTGCCTTCAAGTGCATCTAGTGCGTCATTAAGAATAACCATGCCGCGCTCTAGCGTACGACCAAAGTTCTCTTCCTCAATGCGAAGTACTTTTTCAACCAGCTCTTGCTGTTTCTTAAGTTCATCTGCCGCAGAGCCCATCACTTCAGCCAGTACGCCCACAAGTTTGTGGAAGAACACGCCTTGTGCGCCAAGCTTGTTACCGTGACGAACTGCACGACGGATGATACGACGTAGAACGTAGCCACGACCTTCGTTTGAAGGCATAACACCGTCAGCAATTAGGAATGAACAAGAACGGATGTGGTCAGCAATAACGCGTAGCGATTGGTTAGATAGATCGTCATGACCAACAACTTCCGCAGTCGCTTTGATTAGCTTTTGGAATACATCAATTTCGTAGTTAGAGTGAACGCCCTGCATGATTGCAGAAATACGCTCAATACCCATACCTGTATCTACAGCAGGCTTAGGTAGCGGTTCCATTGTGCCGTCAGCGTGACGGTTGAACTGCATGAATACGTTGTTCCAGATCTCGATGAAACGGTCACCATCTTCTTCAGGTGTACCAGGACGGCCGCCCCAGATGTGCTCACCGTGATCGTAGAAGATTTCAGTACATGGACCACAAGGACCTGTGTCACCCATCGTCCAGAAGTTATCAGACTCGAACTGTTTACCGCCTTCTTTGTCGCCAATGCGAACGATACGGTCAGCAGGAACACCTACTTTCTTGTTCCAGATATCGAATGCTTCATCATCTGTCTCGTATACCGTTACCAGTAGACGATCTTTTGGCAGTTGAAGAGTTTCAGTCAGGAATTCCCAAGCAAATCCAATCGCTTCTTCTTTGAAGTAGTCGCCAAAGCTGAAGTTGCCTAGCATTTCGAAGAACGTGTGGTGACGAGCCGTGAAACCTACGTTTTCAAGGTCATTGTGTTTACCACCCGCACGTACACAACGCTG
Source organism: Vibrio sp. 10N.286.51.E5 (assembly GCF_041469125.1). Classification (NCBI taxonomy): domain Bacteria; kingdom Pseudomonadati; phylum Pseudomonadota; class Gammaproteobacteria; order Vibrionales; family Vibrionaceae; genus Vibrio; species Vibrio sp. 10N.286.51.E5. The sequence continues at coordinate 147,414 of NZ_JBFRJZ010000026.1, forward strand.
AGCCGTAGTTGCTCGAGTGTAGGCACGCTTTTCGGCGCCTAAGAAGCAATCTTTGAATTGGTTCATACCTGCGTTAGTGAATAGCAGGGTTGGATCGTTATGTGGAACTAACGATGAACTGTCTACGATTTGGTGTTCTTTGCTCTCAAAGAACTTAAGGAACGCGTTGCGAACCTCATCAGTGCTCATGTACATGCAGCTCTTCCTGAAAATAGTCGAGTTAGAATTTTGCCGTATTGTAGATCATGGTTAAGGCTTCGACTAGTTTTCTTGTAGAAAAGACACCCTTGGGCAGGATTTTAGTGGGAATTCGATAAAATGAAGAATATTCCACTATATCTTGCCGTGGAAAAGCAGAACTAAATTGACGACCTAGTACCGAAGAAACTCAGTCAACGAGAGAGATTTGACCAAAGACATGCTCGACGGAGCAGATCCAATAAAAAAGCCCCGCATAAAATATGCGAGGCTTTAAATTCTTTCAAAGCGGATGCTTCTTTCAAACATCCACTCTATAAAACGTGAGCTTATAGCTCTTCGTTTTCTTCTTCTTTCTCTACGTCTTTCTCTTCAAGAACAGCAGGAGTCAGTAGTAACTCACGAAGTTTAGTATCGATCTCTAGAGCAACTTCTGGGTTTTCACGTAGGTATTTACCAGCGTTAGCTTTACCTTGGCCGATCTTATCGCCTTTGTAGCTGTACCAAGCACCTGCTTTTTCTACTAGCTTATTCTTAACACCTAAGTCGATAAGCTCACCTTCGCGGTTGAAGCCTTTACCGTAAAGGATTTGAGTCTCAGCTTGTTTGAATGGTGCAGCAATCTTGTTCTTAACGACCTTGATACGAGTTTCGTTACCAACAACTTCATCACCATCTTTAATCGCACCAGTACGGCGAATATCAAGACGAACAGATGCGTAGAACTTAAGTGCGTTACCACCTGTTGTTGTTTCTGGGTTACCGAACATCACACCAATTTTCATACGAATTTGGTTAATGAAGATAGCCATACAGTTAGACTGCTTAAGGTTACCCGTCAGCTTACGCATTGCTTGAGAAAGCATACGAGCCTGAAGACCCATGTGGCTGTCGCCCATTTCGCCTTCGATTTCTGCTTTTGGTGTTAGGGCTGCTACTGAGTCAATAACAAGAACGTCGATTGCACCTGAACGAGCCAGTGCATCACAGATTTCCAGCGCTTGCTCACCAGTATCTGGTTGAGAAACAAGAAGTGCATCGATATCAACACCAAGCTTTTGAGCGTAGATAGGGTCTAGTGCGTGCTCCGCATCAACGAATGCACACGTCTTTCCCACTTTCTGTGCTGCAGCAATAAGCTCAAGCGTTAGCGTTGTTTTACCTGATGATTCTGGACCGTAAACTTCTACGATACGTCCCATCGGTAGGCCACCAGCACCTAGTGCGATATCTAGAGATAGAGAACCTGTAGAAATAGTTTCTACGTCCATTGTGCGGTTATCACCAAGACGCATGATAGAACCTTTACCAAATTGCTTTTCAATCTGACCAAGGGCTGCGGCTAACGCTTTTTGTTTATTCTCGTCCATTTCTATCTCCACATAATCGGTTGTCTCAACAAGCGATCTAGAATCTATTTCTAACCCACATAGGGGTGACTAATTGGCTTTCATTATACTGTTGATTCATACAGTGTCTATACCTGTATGAAAATAATTTGTACAAATGTTACTTACCTTCCATTGATAGGTAATCATAAATAACTTGCAGGGCATGGTGCGTGGCTTGTTGGCGTACTTGTGATCTGTCGCCTGTAAATACATGCGTTTCTACTTTATCCCAGCCATTTAGCGCTTTCCACGCGAAGCATACTGTACCAACAGGCTTATCTTCGGTCGCGCCACCTGGGCCAGCGATGCCACTGATTGATACAGAGATCGTCCCGTTTGAATGTTGCAATGCCCCGCTAGCCATTTCTATTACGACAGGCTCACTCACGGCGCCGAACTCCATTAAGGTTTTAAGCTGTACACCGATCATCTCTTGTTTGGCTTCATTGCTGTACGTAACAAAAGCGCGATCAAACCATCCAGAGCTGCCCGCAATATCGGTGACTGCACTCGCGACACCTCCGCCAGTGCAAGATTCAGCCGTCACTAACACGTGTTTGTGTTTAGCGAGTAAATGTCCAAGCTGCTCACTAAGGTCTTGAGTCATCTGCATCATCTGCTTCCCTTTATTTACTGTCATATCATTTGGATTCGCATCTTTTCGCATCAGCCGCTTTTCGCACGAAACGCTTTCACGTATCCTAAGCCGCAATAGAAATAAACGAAAGAAGTTAACTGTGAAAGCCGATCAAAAACATACTCCCATGATGCAGCAGTATCTAAAACTGAAAGCAGAAAACCCAGAAATTCTGCTGTTCTACCGCATGGGCGATTTCTACGAGCTTTTCTACGATGACGCTAAAAAAGCCTCTCAACTCCTCGATATTTCACTGACTAAGCGTGGCTCATCAAATGGTGAACCGATTCCGATGGCAGGTGTTCCATACCATGCGGTTGAAGGATACCTTGCAAAGTTAGTGCAACTTGGTGAGTCCGTAGCAATTTGTGAACAGATTGGTAATCCAGCACTTTCAAAAGGCCCTGTTGAGCGCGCAGTAGTGCGTATCGTGACACCGGGTACCGTAACCGACGAAGCCTTGCTTTCTGAACGCGTTGATAACCTAATTGCAGCCATTTATCACCACAACGGTAAATTCGGTTATGCGACACTTGATATTACCTCTGGCCGATTCCAACTTTGCGAGCCAGAAACAGAAGAAGCGATGGCCGCTGAGCTACAAAGAACCTCTCCGCGTGAGCTGCTGTTCCCTGAAGATTTCGAACCCGTCGATTTAATGGCAAGCCGTAATGGCAACCGCCGCCGCCCTGTATGGGAATTTGAATTAGACACCGCTAAGCAGCAATTGAATAAGCAGTTTGGTACTCGCGATCTGGTTGGCTTTGGCGTAGAAAGCGCGAAACTGGGTCTATGTGCGGCTGGTTGTTTGATCCAATACGTGAAAGATACCCAACGTACTGCCCTCCCTCATATCCGTTCACTCACGATGGATAAACAAGATCACTCGGTGATCCTTGATGCTGCAACTCGTCGTAATTTGGAGATCACGCAAAATCTTGGGGGTGGTACTGATAACACCCTTGCCGAAGTACTTGATCACACTGCGACAGCAATGGGTAGCCGTATGCTTAAGCGTTGGTTACATCAACCAATGCGCAATATATCTGCACTCGATCAGCGCTTAGATGCAATTGGTGAAATGAAAGATTTGGCTCTATTCACAGAACTACAGCCAACCTTAAAACAGATTGGTGATATCGAACGTATTCTCGCTCGATTAGCACTTCGCTCTGCTCGCCCTCGCGATATGGCGCGTCTTCGCCAAGCAATGGAATATTTGCCAGAGCTTGCTGAAACACTGACGCAACTGAAGCACCCATACCTAACTCAACTTGCTCAATATGCTTCTCCTGTGGATGAGGTTTCTGAGCTGCTTGAACGTGCAATCAAAGAGAACCCACCGGTGGTTATCCGTGACGGTGGTGTGATTGCAGAAGGCTACAATGCCGAGTTAGACGAATGGCGCGACCTTGCAGCAGGCGCAACTGAATTTCTTGATAAGCTTGAGCAAGAAGAGCGTGAACGTCATGGCATCGACACGCTAAAAGTTGGCTACAACAACGTACATGGTTTCTTCATTCAAGTAAGCCGTGGGCAAAGCCATCTTGTGCCGCCACACTATGTTCGTCGTCAAACGCTGAAAAATGCTGAGCGTTACATCATTCCTGAGCTAAAAGAGCACGAAGACAAAGTACTTAACTCTAAGTCGAAAGCACTCGCTATCGAGAAACAGCTGTGGGAAGAGTTGTTTGACTTACTACTGCCGTATCTAGAGCGCCTACAAAATATCGCCTCTTCAGTATCTCAGCTTGATGTTCTACAGAACTTGGCTGAGCGTGCAGATACCCTTGATTACTGTCGTCCAACCATGACAGAGTCTGCTGGCGTACAAATTCAGGCCGGTCGTCACCCTGTTGTTGAACAAGTGATGGACGAACCTTTCATTGCTAACCCTATCGACCTGAATGATCAACGTAAGATGCTGATCATCACGGGTCCCAACATGGGTGGTAAATCGACCTACATGCGCCAAACGGCACTCATCGCATTGATGGCTCATATCGGTTGTTATGTTCCTGCAGAAAGCGCAACCATCGGCTCTATCGACCGTATCTTTACGCGTATTGGCGCATCCGATGATTTGGCTTCTGGCCGTTCAACCTTCATGGTTGAGATGACAGAAACCGCAAATATCCTGCACAATGCAACACCAAACAGCCTTGTGCTAATGGATGAAATCGGTCGTGGTACCAGTACTTACGATGGCCTGTCTCTGGCTTGGGCAAGTGCAGAGTGGCTAGCCAATCAAATCAATGCGATGACACTGTTTGCAACGCACTACTTTGAGCTAACTGAACTACCTAACCAACTTCCAACTTTAGCAAACGTACACTTAGATGCGGTTGAGCATGGTGATAGCATTGCCTTTATGCACGCAGTTCAAGAAGGTGCTGCAAGTAAATCTTATGGTCTAGCGGTTGCAGGTTTAGCTGGCGTACCGAAAGCAGTGATCAAGAATGCTCGTGCGAAGCTGACTCAGTTAGAAGCGTTAAGTATGGAGTCGCCAACATCGAAGCCAAGCGGTGTCGATATCGCAAACCAACTGAGCCTGATCCCAGAACCGAGTGAAGTAGAGCAAGCACTAGCGAATGTTGATCCTGATGATCTAACACCTCGCCAAGCATTAGAAGAACTCTACCGCTTGAAGAAACTACTCTAGTTTAAGAAGTACTCTAGTTTAAATAGCTAAGCGCTGTGGTTCTTAGCTGAAGTAAAAGCCAAACCAGAAGCTAAAACTAAAAAACGCTGACATGAGGTCAGCGTTTTTTTATGTCGATATCGTGGAATATCGTTTAGTCGTTTTCAACGTTGAACAAGTTTTCCATGTTCAGACCTTGTTTGATCAGAATCTCACGTAGACGGCGAAGACCTTCAACTTGGATTTGGCGAACTCGCTCACGAGTTAGGCTGATTTCACGGCCAACTTCTTCTAGCGTTGACGGCTCATAGCCTAATAGTCCAAATCGACGTGCAAGCACTTCTTTCTGCTTCGGATTCAGTTCATCAAGCCAGAATATCAGTGAGTTCTTGATATCGCTATCTTGAGTTGAAACCTCAGGATCTGAATTATTGATGTCTGGAATAATATCCAACAGTGCTTTCTCACCGTCACCACCAATTGGCGTATCTACAGAGCTCACTCTTTCGTTTAGACGAAGCATCTTACTCACATCACCAACTGGCTTATCTAGCTTAGAAGCAATTTCTTCCGCCGTTGGTTCATGATCAAGTTTTTGTGATAGCTCTCTTGCGGTACGCAGATAGATGTTCAGCTCTTTCACAACATGGATTGGCAAACGGATAGTGCGAGTCTGATTCATTAACGCACGTTCAATGGTTTGACGAATCCACCATGTCGCGTAAGTTGAGAAGCGGAAGCCACGCTCTGGATCAAACTTCTCTACGGCGCGAATTAAACCTAGGTTGCCTTCTTCGATTAGATCGAGAAGTGCAAGGCCGCGGTTGCTATAACGACGTGAAATTTTTACCACCAAACGCAGGTTACTTTCGATCATGCGTTTACGTGCTGCTTCATCACCGCGTAGAGCTCGACGTGCGTATAGCACTTCTTCTTCAGCGGTTAGTAGTGGTGAGAAACCGATTTCGCCTAAGTAGAGTTGAGTGGCATCTAAACTTTTAGACGTAACTTCAACTTCTTCTTTTGCTTCGGTTTTCTTAGTGACTGTTCGTTTTGCTTTTCCAAGAGCTTCCGGTTCCGTGGTTGCTTGGTCAAGATCGAACTCTTCTTTGGTTACTGCATTGCTTATACTCATAACGCCTCCCCCTGGCGAAATTAGCATGACATTACAACTTCATATGTCGCTAAATGACTATGTCACTCCATACAATACGTAATTTTTGCATATTGTATTTAAGGTAAATATCGTTTTGGATTAACGGATTTACCTTGGTAACGAATCTCAAAGTGCAGCCTAACACTGCTGGCTCCAGAGCTTCCCATTGTTGCAATCTTCTGCCCTGGTTTCACACTTTGCCCTTCAGATACTAATAGTCGGTCGTTGTGCGCGTATGCACTTAAGTAATTATCATTGTGCTTCACAATCACTAGATTGCCGTAGCCTCGTAGTGCATTACCCGAATAAACAACCGTTCCCCCTGCAGTAGATACTATTGGCTGACCTCGCTGTCCTGCTATGTCTATGCCTTTATTTCCTTGTTCGCCTACAGAGAAATTCTTGATTACTCTCCCTTTAGTTGGCCATAACCATTTGGATACTTTATCACTTGTTGGTTTGGTGGGCGGTGTAACATTCTGTTTACCTTTAGAACCAACATACTCCTTTGATTTGGATTGTTCAACCTTCTTTGGTGGATCTTTTTTCACCACTTTGGTGGTAGTTTGAGCTGGAGCCGGTTTAGAGTTTTTGCTCTTTTGTGGTGTGGTTTTCGGTTTACTTGCCGCAGATGACGTTGTGGATGCGGCGACAGGCGCAGCAACTGCTGCTGCCGCTACCGTTGACTTACCATACGCTGGCGCGTTGTAGCTAGGACGCCATAACTTAAGCTTCTGCCCTGGGTGGATAGTGTAAGGAGCAGACAACTTGTTATAACCGATGAGGTCTTTAACGTCTTTATTGGTGACATAAGCAATGAAGTAAAGGGTGTCGCCTTTTTTAACTTCATAGTAACTGCCACGATAACTACCACGATCAATCGATGAGTAATTCTTGTTTAGGTTTGAAACGGGCGCAGGCGAATTCGCTGCACACCCAACAAGGGCACAGCTAAGCAGTAAAGTACTTCCTTTTAACAACTTCGAACGCATCGACTCTCTATCCACCTACACCATTAGTCTTTTATTAAGCTAGCTCACCAGGAACAAGAGGTACAAATCTCACCATCTCGATAACACTCGATAAAAACTCATCGCCGTGTCGAACGATCTTCAATAGTTGCTGTTCGTCATCACCGACAGGAATCAGTAAACGACCGCCATCTTTCAGCTGTTGCAGAAGCGCTTGAGGAATCGACTCTGCAGCGGCGGTGACAATAATCGCATCAAAAGGGGCTTTTGAAGACCAACCTTGCCAACCATCACCGTGCTTAGTTGAGATATTGTAGAAATCGAGTTGCTTCAACCTACGCTTGGCATCCCATTGTAGCGACTTTATTCTTTCAACCGAATACACATGATCAACAAGTTGAGCCAATACCGCAGTTTGGTAACCAGAACCCGTTCCGATCTCCAAGACACGGCTATCTTGTTGTAATTCAAGTAGCTCTGTCATTTTAGCAACAATGTATGGCTGTGAGATTGTCTGACCCTGACCGATAGGCAGCGCATTATTATCATAGGCTTGGTGATACATCGCCTGTGATAAAAAGCTCTCTCTCGGCAGTTGGTAAATCGCATCAAGAACCTTTTGATCCTGAATACCATTTTCAATCAGGAAAGTAATTAAACGCTCAGCTTGCGGATTACTCACTTACTTCTCCCCTAACCATGTTGCCATCGCACCCAACGACTCATGCGCCGTCAGATCAACCTGCAACGGTGTTACCGACACAAAGCCATGCTCAATCGCGTAAAAATCGGTACCTTCACCGGCATCTTGCTCTTTACCCGGAGGGCCAAGCCAATAGATATCGTGACCACGCGGGTCTTTTTGCTTGATCATATCTTCAGCGTGATGACGAGCACCTAAGCGCGTCACCTGAGTACCAGACAATTGTTCTAAGGCTAAATCAGGAACGTTTACGTTCAACAAGCGGTTGGTCGGGATTGGGTTTGCTAAATGTTGTTCGACAATACGACGAGCAATCGCTGCCGCTGTCTTAAAATGTTTTTTTCCCACCAGAGAAAACGCTACCGATTGAACGCCTAGAAAATGCCCTTCCATTGCTGCAGCCACCGTGCCGGAATAAAGCACGTCATCACCCAGGTTAGCACCGTGATTAATGCCCGTTAATACCAGATCAGGCATGTCATTCTTTAGCAGTTCGTTTAACGCAAAATGCACACAGTCGGTCGGTGTTCCTTGTACCGAATAGGTATTTTCAGTAATCTCTTGAACACGCAGAGGCTGTTCTAAAGTTAATGAATTTGACGCACCCGAGCGATTACGGTCAGGGGCAACAATGATAACGTCAGCAAGATCACGTAGCTCATTTGCCAGCTCATGAATACCTTGAGCGTGCACACCATCATCATTGCTGAGTAAAATCTTCATCTTGTATCCTTTCTTTTGTTCCCATGCTAAGCCAAGTCACTTAAATTCCAATATCAAGTGACTCAGCTCCAAGCAGAATCGTTATTGCTCGTAGGTTCTCTCTACGTGTACTTCTTCAACCAATTCGCGAACGATCGCTGTTGCGAAACAACCCGCATCAAGAGAGAACTTAAGCGTGACATTATCTTCGTTCACTTCCCAAGTTAAGTCTGTTGGTTTCAGTGACGCTTCACGGCGATCATGACGCATACGGTTACCACGAATCAGAGCCATTAGATCCGGTTCAGCATCAAGGTGTTTCTGTTCTAGAGCTTGAGACTCATCAATCGTTGGTAAGGCATTATCGCCAGCCAAAGCAACAGTTATCAAAGCAGAACCGTTCGCAATGTCTTGGTTTACAGCTTCAATGTTGTCTGCTGTTACTGCCAGTTGAGCACCGTCTTTCACCACGATATCGCCAACCAATGCTGATGCAAACGCATCTTGCTCAATACGGTCTGAAAGGATCAGGTTGTAAATCCACGAACGAGCAGCAGAAAGGTACAAGCTGCGCTTATTCTGGTTACGAGTACGAACGTTATCGCGGCCCCAACGACGAGCTTCAGATAGGTTGTTACCTTCATTGCCAAAACGCTGAGCACCAAAGTAGTTTGGCACGCCCACTTGAGCGACTTTTTCCAAACGCTTGACCACATCATCGCAATCCGTTACTTCAGACAAGGTCAACTCAAATTGGTTGCCAACTAAATCGCCTGGACGTAACTTTTTGTTGTGTCGCGCTGTCGCTAAGATTTCAATGCTTGGGTATTGTGCTAAGAACCCTGAAAAGTCAGGCTCACCTTTCGGTAGGTGAACGCTCAACCACTGCTCTGTCACAGCGTGGCGGTCTTTCAAACCCGCCCAGCTCACGTCTTTCGACTTAACACCGCAAGCTTTAGCCAGCTCGTTTGCTACGAAGCTCGTGTTTTCACCAGTTTTACGAATACGAACCATTAGGTGCTCGCCTTCACCAGCAAACTCAAAACCCAAGTCTTCATTAACGACAAAGTGTTCGGCTTTTGCTTTTAGTTTTGCTTTCGCAGTTGGTTTACCGTTTAGATAAGCCAATGAAGATAAAATATCTGACATGCTGTTCTTTTCGTGTTGGTGCTTACGCACTTTTAGTAATTAGGACCACCGCTTCACATGCGATGCCCTCTTTGCGACCTGTAAAACCTAAACGCTCAGTGGTCGTCGCTTTTACATTCACATTGCTAATGCTGGTTTCTAGGTCTTGAGCAATAGCTTGGCACATAGAGTCTATATGAGGCGCCATCTTTGGAGCTTGCGCCATGATAGTAATATCGGCATTACCAATCACGTAACCTTGTTCTTTTACTCGACGGTAAACATCTTTCAGTAGCTCACGGCTATCCGCACCTTTCCATTCGTCATCGGTATCAGGGAAATGACGACCAATATCACCCGCAGCAATCGCACCCAATAGAGCGTCACACAACGCATGAAGGGCAACATCACCGTCTGAGTGTGCAATAAGACCTTGCTCGTAAGGGATGCTTACACCACCAATAATTACCGGGCCTTCACCACCAAACTTATGTACATCAAAGCCATGGCCAATACGAATCATCATTATTCCTTATTCTGACTTAAATAGAACTCAGCAAGCGCTAAATCTTCAGGCTGAGTAATCTTAAAATTATCTGAACGCCCTGCCACTAAAGCGGGCGATAAACCTTTCCATTCAAAGGCTGAGGCTTCATCAGTAATTGAAGCGCCTTGTTGCAACGCCTCATTTAATGCCTTCCACAGAGGCTTTGCTCTGAACATTTGCGGCGTAAGTGCATGCCATAAATCGGCACGCTCAACGGTATGCTCGATCTGCCCTTGGGCACCGCGCTTCATCGTGTCACGAACTGGAGCCGCTAAAATAGCGCCCACATCATGGCTCATCGCGCCGGAAATTAGCTTGTCGATATCACTTAGCTGAACACACGGCCTTGCCGCATCGTGAACCATTACCCAATCACTAAGCTGCTGCTCAGCGATATAGTTTAGCGCAGAGAGTACAGAGTCCGCTCGCTCGCTTCCGCCTGACACTCTGATCACTTGCGGGTTCAGGTTGAGTGCTAGATCAGGGTAGTATGGGTCATCATCGCTGATCGCAACGACAATTTGAGCGACTTGTGGGTGAGACAGTAATTTCTCAATGGTGTGTTCTAAAATTGTTTTGCCGTGAATCTTGAGATATTGCTTAGGGCGGTCTGCCTTCATTCGGCTACCGACGCCCGCCGCAGGTACAACGGCAATCACGCTTTGAAGTTGAGTCGACATTAATGGGATTCCTCACCAATGATGCGATAAAACGTTTCACCTTCTTTGACCATTCCAAGTTCATGACGTGCGCGTTCTTCTATCGCGTCTAAGCCTTGGCGTAGATCGTCAATTTCAGCAAACATTTCTGCATTTCGAATATGCAGCTTTTCATTTACTTGCTGTTGAACTTGGATTTCGTTGTTCACACCGTAGTAATCAGAGATACCATTTTTACCGAGCCACAGTGTGTGTTGTAGCCAGCCAAACACTATGAGCAGTACTAAAGCAAAAATTCGCATAACACCTTTCGCCGGTTGAAAAAGAAGGAACTAGAATAAGGCACATATATACCATAATGAGCTTATTGGTGCGAGATATGTGGTGTCAGGGAATCAATAAGTCGGGGAGTCATTGTCAGGAAAACAATGAGATTCCCTACTCCTTCCTTCGTCAGTCTAGGGAATGACGAACTTTATATGTGACAAGGAGGAGCTTTAGAGCCTAGAGCTTCTTTCATTCAGTTTTCTACAGACAAAAAAATGCCCCGCATAAGCGAGGCATTCAAAAGTATTAGTGCATAATTCTAACTAGTTGGTGCTGTAGCAAGGCAACAAAGAAGATTCAGCTATGGAGCATAGTTTCCTATGTGACTTAGTGAATCTTCTGCAGTTAACGCAGCTACAGTGCCAAATAGGACGAATTATTGACCTTTAACTTCTTTAAGACCGTTGTAAGGAGCTTTAGAACCTAGAGCTTCTTCGATACGGATAAGTTGGTTGTACTTAGCAACACGGTCAGAACGGCTCATAGAACCAGTTTTGATTTGACCTGCAGCTGTACCTACCGCTAGATCAGCGATAGTTGCATCTTCAGTTTCGCCAGAACGGTGAGAGATTACTGCAGTGTAGCCAGCGTCTTTAGCCATCTTGATAGCAGCTAGAGTCTCTGTTAGAGAACCGATTTGGTTGAACTTGATAAGGATAGAGTTAGCTACGCCTTTCTCGATACCTTCAGCAAGAATCTTAGTGTTTGTAACGAACAGATCGTCACCAACGATTTGAAGTTTGTTGCCTAGAAGTTCAGTTTGGTGCTTGAAGCCATCCCAATCTGACTCGTCAAGACCGTCTTCAATAGAAACGATTGGGAAGTTGTTCGCTAGCTCAGCTAGGTAGTGGTTGAACTCTTCAGAAGTGAAAGTTTTACCTTCGCCCTTCATGTTGTAGATACCAGCTTCTTTGTCGAAGAACTCAGATGCTGCACAGTCCATAGCAAGAGTAACGTCTTTACCTAGTTCGTAACCAGCAGCTGCAACAGCTTCTGCGATAACTTCTAGAGCTTCAGCGTTAGACTTAAGGTTAGGAGCGAAACCACCTTCATCACCAACTGCAGTGCTGTAGCCTTTAGACTTAAGAACTTTAGCTAGGTTGTGGAATACTTCAGCGCCGATACGTAGACCTTCTTTAAGAGTTTTAGCGCCAACTGGTTGGATCATGAACTCTTGGATGTCAACGTTGTTATCTGCGTGCTCACCACCGTTGATGATGTTCATCATTGGTAGAGGCATAGAGAACTGACCAGCAGTACCGTTTAGCTCAGCGATGTGCTCGTATAGAGGCATGCCTTTCGCAGCAGCAGCAGCTTTTGCGTTAGCTAGAGATACAGCTAGGATAGCGTTCGCGCCGAACTTAGACTTGTTATCAGTACCGTCTAGGTCAAGCATGATTTGGTCAACGTCAGCTTGTGCTTTAGCGTCAGTACCAACTAGAGCTTCAGCGATTGGGCCGTTTACAGCTTCAATAGCTTTAAGAACACCTTTACCTAGGAAACGTGATTTGTCGCCGTCACGTAGCTCAAGAGCTTCGCGAGAACCAGTAGATGCGCCAGATGGAGCAGCAGCCATACCTACGAAACCGCCTTCTAGGTGTACTTCAGCTTCTACAGTTGGGTTACCACGTGAATCGATGATTTCACGACCTAGAACTTTAACGATCTTAGACATTGAATGTTTCCTTCTCGTTGAATATATAAATGTCAAATTTAAAGGTAGCAGCACAACTTACGCAGCTACCTGTATTCCTTTTTACTTCTCTAACTCGCCGCGCTGGAACTCACCAGCCGCTTTAACGAAACCTGCAAACAATGGGTGACCATCGCGAGGTGTTGAAGTGAACTCTGGGTGGAATTGAGCAGCAACGAACCATGGGTGGTTCGGGTTCTCAATAACTTCAACCAGTTTCTTGTCCGCAGATAGACCCGATACTTTTAGGCCCGCTTTTTCGATTTGTGGACGAAGATTGTTGTTCACTTCGTAACGGTGACGGTGACGTTCATGGATCGTCGCGCTACCGTATAATTCGTAAGCTTTCGTCCCTTTCGCTAGGTGACAAAGCTGTGAACCAAGACGCATTGTGCCGCCAAGGTCAGATGTTTCTGTACGCTCTTCAACTTTACCTTCGCCATCAGTCCACTCAGTGATAAGACCAACAACTGGGTACTTAGTTTCAGTACAGAATTCAGAAGAGTGTGCCCCTTCCATTTTCGCAACGTTACGAGCGTACTCGATAAGTGCTACTTGCATACCTAGACAGATACCTAAGTACGGTACTTTGTTTTCACGAGCGTATTGAGCAGCAAGAATCTTACCTTCAACACCACGGTCACCAAAGCCACCAGGAACTAGGATTGCATCTAGGCCTTCTAAAACTTCTACGCCACGAGACTCAACGTCTTGTGAATCTACGTATTTAATATTAACGCTTAGGCGATTTTTCAAGCCCGCGTGTTTTAGCGCTTCATTTACTGATTTGTATGCGTCTGGTAGTTCAATGTACTTACCAACCATACCAATCGTCACTTCACCCGTTGGGTTAGCTTCTTCGTAAATTACTTGTTCCCATTCAGACAGGTCTGCTTCTGGAGCTGTGATGCCGAAACGCTTACATACAAGTTCATCAGTACCTTGAGCTTTAATAAGCTGAGGGATCTTGTAGATAGAGTCAACATCGCGCATAGAAATAACTGCATTTTCTTGCACATTACAGAACAGAGCAATTTTCTTACGCTCGTTCGAAGGAATGTTGCGGTCTGAACGACAAACTAGGATGTCTGGCTGAATACCAATAGACAGTAGCTCTTTTACAGAGTGTTGCGTTGGCTTAGTTTTCACTTCGCCCGCAGCTGCTAGGTATGGCACTAGAGTAAGGTGCATGAACATTGCGCGTTCACGGCCTAGTTCTACTGCTAGCTGACGAATCGCTTCCATGAATGGTAGAGATTCGATATCACCAACCGTACCACCAACTTCAACGATCGCGATATCGTGGCCAGCTGCGCCAGAAATTACACGCTCTTTGATAGAGTTAGTGATGTGTGGGATAACCTGAATAGTTGCACCTAGGTAATCACCGCGACGCTCTTTTGCTAGTACGTCTGAGTAAACACGACCTGCAGTGAAGTTGTTACGCTTAGTCATCTTGGTGCGAATGAATCGCTCATAGTGACCAAGGTCAAGGTCTGTTTCAGCGCCATCTTCCGTAACGAACACTTCACCGTGCTGAGTCGGGCTCATAGTGCCTGGATCAACGTTGATGTAAGGGTCAAGCTTCATCATGGTCACTTTAAGACCACGAGCTTCTAAAATAGCTGCAAGAGATGCTGCAGCAATACCTTTACCTAGAGAGGATACAACCCCGCCAGTAACAAAAATGTAATTTGTCGTCATGTTTAACCTGAAATTGGTTGAATGAGGGAAATGGACTACTTCTGGACGGGATGAAAATATACCAGAAGCCCCTTATCGCCACAACGTGAAATCTATCACACTGCTATTTTTTATTTTTTGCTTCAAATCAATTCATGATAAAAGCTTTGGTTATCTTTTCTCCGCCACTTTGACTTCATCCCACATGGAATCAAGCTGTTGTAGTGAAAAGTCAGTCAAATTTTTATCTTGCTGACGAACTTTTTGTTCCACCCCTTTAAAGCGACGCGAAAACTTGAGATTGGCTTTATTGAGTGCCGATTCTGGGTTTTTACCTAAATGTCGTACCAAATTGACCGTCGCAAACAGCAAGTCTCCCAACTCTTCTTCAACCAAATCTTCATTTGGCGTCACTTGAAGTGCCTCTTCCAGCACCTCATCGACTTCCTCTAAAACCTTATTAGCCACTGGGCCAATAGAGTCCCAATCAAAGCCATATTTCGCTACCTGTTTTTGAATCTTTGTAGCACGTGAAAGCGCAGGTAGAGAGTTTGGTATTGAGTCTAGAATACTTTCTTGAGTTTTGCCTGCCTGAGCTTTTTCTTTGGCTTTTTCAGCTTCCCAGTTGGCATTAATTTCTTCATCGCTCGCAAACTCGGTATCAGAAAACACATGCGGATGGCGGCGTGTTAGCTTTTCGTTAATGCCATCAACCACATCAGAGAACTCAAACAACCCCTGTTCTTTCGCTAACTGGCTATAGAAGATCACCTGAAATAGCAGATCACCCAGTTCTTCTTGTAGGTTCGGCCAATCTTTGTTGTGAATCGCGTCCACCACCTCGTAGGTTTCTTCGATAGTATGCGGCACAATTGTTTCAAAATTTTGTTTCAAATCCCAAGGACAGCCACCTTCTGGATCGCGCAGCTTAGTCATAATCTGTTCAAGTTGTTCAATCGGGTGATTCATCGTTTTCTTCCTATTCACTGTCTTTGATTTTTAAATTTATAACGTCTTCTAAAACTAAAAAAGGCGAGCAGCCAAAACCACTCACCTTTCTATTCTTTCCGTCATCCCCAAGAGCGAAGAATGAGCGAGTTGGGGATCTCAAATCGCTTTACGAGATTCCCTATCACGTTCGTCCCTCACTGTAGGGAATGACGTGGATAGTATTTTGGCCTACCCCAACCTTTTGACTGACATAACATCTTTGATTTGTTCTACTCGGCTGGTAACGCGACTCAGAATTTCAATATTGGTCACTTCCAAATCGAAATCCATTACCGATAGCTGACGCTTGTAGTCGATGCGGCTCTTCATTGTGGTCACGCTGATCTTTTCATTCGAGAACAGTGAGGTGATGTCTTTCAACAAGCCATTACGTTCTAGCGCTTCAACACGCAGCGTTAGGATGTATGAACCGACAAAGCCATTACCCCAAACGGTATCAATGATACGTTCTGGCGCATGCACGCTTAGCTCGCCTAGCTGTTCACAGTCAGCGCGGTGCACTGAGATACCACGACCTTGAGTGATGTAACCTTTAATCACATCACCTGGGATTGGCTGACAGCAACGCGCTAGGTGCGTCATTAGGTTATCAACGCCCTCAACCACTACCGCATCTTTCTTCGGACGACTCTGTTGTGCCGGCTTGTTTTCCGACTCAAGCAGTTTCTCTAGCGCTTTCTTGTCTTCTTCTTCCGCCGTTGGCTTATTCACTAGCGCATTGATGTGATTAACCACTTGGTTAATACGCAAGTCGCCACTACCAATACCTGCATAGAGTTCGTCTGGCGTATTCACGTTAAAGCGTTTTAGTGCGTATTGATCAGCATCTTTTAGGGTTGCGCCTACTTTCGCTAGCTCAACTTCCAGGATATCACGACCCGCTTCTAGGTTTTTCTCACGGCTTTGTGCGCGGAACCAAGCGTTGATTTTCGCTCGAGCTCGACCAGAATGAACAAAACCTGTGGTTGGATTTAACCAGTCACGAGATGGGTTCGGCTCTTTCTGCGTGATGATCTCAACTTGATCGCCCATCGATAGTTTATGAGTGAACGGTACGATACGCCCCGCTACTTTGGCACCGATACAGCGGTGTCCGACCATCGAGTGGATGTGGTAGGCGAAATCCAACGGGGTTGCGCCCATTGGTAAGTCGACCACGTCACCACGTGGAGTAAATGCGTATACACGGTCATCGAAGACTTGGCTACGTACCTCATCCAGCATCTCGCCAGAGTCCGACATCTCTTCTTGCCAGTCGATAAGTTTACGCAACCAAGTGATTTTCTCATCGTAGCCACTACGGCCGCTTGAAGCTCCTTCTTTGTACTTCCAGTGCGCCGCCACACCAAGCTCAGAGTCTTCGTGCATTTGCTTAGTACGGATCTGAATCTCAATGGTCTTGCCTTCAGGGCCAAGTACTACGGTATGAATCGACTGGTAACCATTTGGCTTAGGGTTCGCCACATAGTCATCAAATTCGCTCGGGAGGTGCTTGTATTTAGTGTGTACCACCCCAAGGCCGGCGTAACAGTCTTGCAGCTGGTCAGCGATAATACGTACTGCTCGTACGTCAAAAAGCTCATCGAAGGCTAAGCCTTTCTTCTGCATTTTGCGCCAGATACTGTAGATGTGTTTTGGTCGGCCACTCACTTCAGCATTGATGTTTGAACGCTGCATTTCTGCGGTTAAATCATCAACGAAATCTGTGATGTATTGTTCACGAACGATACGACGCTCAGACAGCTGTTTTGCAATCTGCTTGTAGGTATCTGGTTGTTGGTAGCGGAATGCGTAATCTTCGATTTCCCACTTAAGTTGGCCGATACCTAAACGGTTTGCCAGTGGGGCATAGATGTTAGAACACTCTTTTGCGGCCGCGCGACGCACAGCATCAGGCGCTTTTTTTACCTCGATAAGGTTACAGATTCGTTCAGCGAGTTTGATGACTACGCAGCGGAAATCATCGACCATAGCCAGTAGCATGCGTCGAACGTTATCAACTTGACCCGAGGCAGCACTGCCTTCAAGGGTCACGTTTAACTGGCCTAAGGCCGCCATTTCTTCAACGCCATCGATCAACTTTACGGTTTCTTTACCGTAGCTTTCTTCAAACGCTTCGCGCTCAAAAACGCCGCTTGAGACGACGGGGAAAAGTTGTGCAGCAATTAAAGTGGCACGGTCCATGGACAAGGTGACCAAGATTTCGATCATCTCACGGCCACGCCAAAGCAAGAGCGATGCTTGCTCGTGATCTTTTAAAAGTTCTTCACAGTGACGATAAACTTTAATCAGTTTATTCGAGGTTTTTGCGTCTTGATTCAATGACGCAATCCAACTTTCTAGCTCAAACTGTTCGCTTGGGTTTAAATGTGCGCTTCGTACCGCAACCATCATGCCTTCCTAGTTATTATGTTTTATACCCAATTCAATATGACTAACTGGTTCCAAGTTAGTTCGACCATATTGATATCAGCGCAGGCTTCCCTGCGCCTTTGTGATTCATTTGAAGCCTTGTTTAAGGGCCTCTAAGCCTTGATAAAGAGAGCCATCGATTCTAGATGACTGGTGTGTGGGAACATGTCCAACATACCCAGTTTGGCTAATTGATAGCCTTGTTTTTCTAAGCTCTCAGAATCTCTAGCTAGAGTAGCAGGATTACACGAAACATAAACCACACGCTTCGCTCCTAACGCTGAAATTTGATCAACGATCCCACTCGCTCCCGCACGTGCCGGGTCAAGCAATACTTTATCGAATTTCTCTTTTGCCCAAGGCTGTGAAGATAAGTCTTCTTCAAGGTTAGCTTGGTAAAATTCCGTATTGCTTAACTGGTTTAACGCTGCATTAGATGCGGCTTGCTGAACCATTTCATCAACGCCTTCTACACCAACCACAAACGCCGATTGTTGCGCGATAGGCAGACTAAAGTTACCGAGACCACAAAACAGGTCTAGCACTCGCTCATCCGCTTGAGGTTCTAGCCACTCAATCGCTTGAGCCACCATCTGCTGATTCACTTTCTGGTTTACTTGGATAAAGTGGTTTGGCTCAAACGGTAACGTCACGCCAGTTTCGCTGTAGCTAGGCGCATCACCAACCAGACGGGCCAACTTATCGGTTTCAGGCATCGAGTACAGCGTAGCGCCTTCTTCTTTTGCTAACGCAATCAGCGCTTGCTCATCTTTTTCAACTAAAGGCTTAAGGTGACGTAGAACCATAACAGGGCCAGTATCGCCCAACACCAATTCAACGTGTCCTAAAGACGTAAGGCTGTTGAAAGTGTTCAGTAAATTTTTCAGTTTTGGCAGCAACACATTAAGGCGAGGATCAAGCACGGCACAGTCGGTGATGTTTTCAATCTGCTTACTCTGCTTCTTACGGAAACCGAATTGAAGCTGTTGTGTCTTCTTATCAACAAATAGGCTGATACGTGCGCGACGTCGATAACCGGTTTCATCACCGACAATAGGTTGTGCAACTTCAGTGTTCGCCGTTTGGTATTGGCTCATCAGGTGCGTCAGAGATTGCGATTTATGCTCAACCTGAGAAGAGTAACCTAGGTGTTGAAGGTGACAGCCACCACACTGATTAAAGTGCTTACAAAACGGCTTTAAACGCTGCTCGCTCGGCTTCAATAACTTGATGAGTTTAGCTCGCGAAAACTTACTTTTGCTCTCAGTAAGTTGAATAACCACCTGCTCACCGGGCAATGCGCCATCAATGAAAACCGGTTTATTCTTTTGATAAGCGATGCCAGCGCCATTGTGATCCATTCGTTCAACCAAAACCGATTGATGCTTGGTCTCGAGTTGAGTTTTCTTTTTTGGTTGGAAAAAACGTGCCATTGCTTGTGCCTAATGTATCTTTTAATAAGTAATTGGTATCCAGGACTCACTATTATGTCTTGGAATCATTGTCGAACGTCACGGCTTTGATTAAGCTTACCGTTCACTTAACCGCCATTGTGTGCGTTATTTTCCCATATCCAGACCTCGATGTAATTAAAGAACATGACCAGATATGGCTTAAGAGCCCGTGTAATTACCTTAACTCTAGCTCCAACCCTGATTATTGGGTTGCTATTGAGTGCATTTTTCTCATTTAACCGCTATCAAGACCTTGAAGGTCAAGTGGTTAACACTGGTACTAGCATCATTGAGCCACTTGCGATTACGAGTGAATCAGGCATGAAGCTCGAAAGTCGAGAGTCTGTTCGTCAGCTTATTAGCTATGCGCATCGAAAGAATTCTAAGCTAGTGCGCAGTATCGCGGTGTTTGATGAGCGTCATGAGTTGTTTGTAACCTCAAACTTCCACCCCGATTTTGAAAGCCTGACCTACCCCAAAGATAAACCGATCCCGCATTTAAGCTCATCGAACCTTCTCGATAATACGCTGATTCTGCGGACACCTATCATCGCCGAAGGCCAGTACATCAATTCAGCCAACGGTCAGTCTCAAGCTAATCAAGCGATCGGCTACATTGCGATTGAATTAGATCTTTCATCACTTCGATTGCAGCAATATCAAGAAGTGTTCTCTGCATTCTTAGTGTTGATTCTCGGGCTTGGTTTATCGGGCGTGTTTGCGTTCCGCTTAATGCACGATGTCACTCAACCGATCACACACATGAAAAACATGGTCGACCGAATTCGTCGAGGTCACCTAGATGTGCGTATCGAAGGTAAGATGCATGGTGAGCTAGACTCGCTGAAAAACGGTATCAATGCGATGGCGGTATCGCTATCAGAGTATCACGTCGAGATGCAGCACAGTATCGACCAGGCCACATCAGATTTGCGTGAAACTCTTGAACAGCTAGAGATTCAAAACGTTGAGTTAGACATCGCGAAGAAACGCGCTCAAGAAGCGGCTCGTGTTAAGTCTGAGTTCTTAGCGAATATGTCTCACGAATTGAGAACGCCGCTGAACGGTGTGATTGGCTTTACTCGTCAAATGCTCAAGACTCACCTATCGAACAGTCAAACCGATTACCTACAAACCATTGAACGCTCGGCAAACAACCTGCTTAGCATCATCAACGATATCTTGGACTTCTCGAAACTTGAAGCCGGTAAATTAGCCCTAGAGAACATCCCATTTGAATTCCAAGCCAGCCTTGAAGAGGTAGTAAACCTTCAAGCAACCAACGCTCATGAGAAAGGCCTAGAACTGACACTGAAGATCGACCCTAAAGTACCGCCAGGTGTGGTGGGCGATCCACTGCGTATTCAGCAGATCCTAACCAACCTTGTTGGTAACTCAATCAAGTTTACCGAACGCGGCAACATTGATATCAGCGTTGAGCTTCGCTCACAAAGTGAAGACAACATCGAGCTGCAATTCATGGTTCGCGATACGGGTATTGGTATTTCTGAGCGTCAACAAGCTCAGCTTTTCCAAGCTTTCAGCCAAGCCGATGCAAGTATCTCTCGTCGTTACGGCGGTACAGGCTTAGGTCTGGTTATCACCCAAAAACTGGTCAGCCAAATGGGCGGAGAGATCAGCCTAACCAGTCGTCTTCACCAAGGCTCTACCTTCTGGTTCACCTTGAGACTATCAACGACTGATATGCCGATGACAGAGCTGATTGAGACGCAGTGTCTGCAAGACAAACAACTGCTGCTTATCGAGCCAAACATGCAAGCGGCATCGATTACTCAGCAAATCCTAACCCAAGAAGGCTTAGTGGTAACGTATCGTTCGGTGATGCCAGATGAGACGACCTCGTATGACTACGTTCTGCTTAACCTAGCCGCCAACCAAGAGTATCAATTTGATACTGTGAGTGGTTGGGCGATCGGTGCGAAGAAGATTGCTCAAAACGTGATTATTGGTACACCAAGTACCGAGCTAGCGTTGGGTGAGCAACTAATGAAAGAGGTCGATGTTCAGTGCATCACCAAGCCTCTTTCTCGTAAGAAGTTGCTGCAAACTCTGGTATCGAATCAGGCACCTACCTTGATTGCACCAGCGATTGAAACGCATTCTGAAGAGAAGTTACCGCTTACTGTGATGGCAGTAGACGACAACCCAGCCAACCTTAAGTTGATTACCGCGCTGCTTAAAGAGCGTGTAGAAACCGTCATCAGTTGTACCAGTGGTCAGCAGGCGATAGACAAAGCGACAGAGACGCCATTTGATATCATCTTCATGGATATTCAAATGCCACAGATGGACGGTGTAACCGCTTGTCAGAACATCAAAAAACTGGCGAACAATGCGAATACACCTGTAATCGCCGTGACCGCACATGCAATGATTGGCGAACGAGATCGACTGCTTGAAGCGGGCATGGATGACTACCTAACCAAACCTATTGAAGAGCATGTTTTACAGCAGGTTCTGATTCATTGGAGCTCGACCTCTGAGGTTGAGCACATCGAAAAAATAGATCCAGACCACCCAGCGGTCTCTGCTGAAGTCGACAACGGTCCGGTGTCAGAAACTGAAGCCAGCGTGCACACAAACATCATCATTGATTGGCAAGCTGCGATGAAACAAGCCGCCAATAAAGAAGACCTCGCACGCGATATGCTGCAAATGCTCGTCGACTTTATTCCAGAGGTGTATGAGGCAGCAGACAAAGCGATAGAAGACAGTGACTATCCAGTTGAAGAGCTGATACACATCATTCACAAGATGCATGGCAGCAGCTCGTACAGCGGCGTACCAAGGCTAAAATCGGTATGTGCGACAATAGAGAAAGAGCTGCGTTCAGGTACTTCTGTTGAAGACATTGAACCTGAGCTTTTCGAGCTTCAGGATGAATTAGATAAGGTTCAAGCAACCGCGATTCACTACTTGAAACAGGCCAAGGCCTAGCGGGTACTTGTTACTCACTAGTATTCTTTAGAGGGTTTACCCGCCAATAAAAAAGCAGAGCTCATGAGCTCTGCTTTTTTCTGTCTAGAGCCAAGAGCACTAGATATAAAGTCGCGATAATCTGTTTACGATTCGAGTAACACCGTTGCCACAGCGTAGTGACGCTCATCCGAGATAGTCAGATGAATCGATGTTGTGCCATTCGCCTCTGCGATTTCACGCGCTTTCTTGTGTAAGCTCAATACTGGCTTACCATGCTCATCGTTTGAAATCTCAAAGTCGTGGAAGGTAACACCCAGCGCAATCCCCGTACCTAACGCCTTAGATGCAGCTTCTTTAGCAGCAAAACGTTTTGCAAGGTAACGGCCTTTTTGCTTCAACTGTTGGAATACTTCAAACTCAGAATCCGTCAAAATACGCTGAGCAAAAGCGTCGCCACTTCGCGACAGCGCCTTCTCGACACGTTCGATTTCTGCGATATCTGTACCTAATCCAACAACTGCCATGTTTCCTCTACTACTTAACTTCTGTCTAATGATTAACTGTACATCGCTTAGTGCCGACGACTTGCCGAACTAAGCGTTGTTACGTGCTGTTTCCATGATTGCTTTCATGTCTGCAACGGCTTTGTTTAAGCCATCAAACACTGCACGTCCCATGATCGAGTGACCGATGTTCAGCTCGTAGATCTCTGGAAGTGCCGCAATCGGTGCTACGTTGTGGTAAGTCAGACCATGACCCGCATTGACTGTGATACCTAAGTCATCTGCATAGCTTGCGCCTGCTGCGATCTTCTTAAGCTCGTCTTGTTGATCTTCTTCTGTCTTAGCATCAGCATAGTGACCCGTGTGCAGTTCAATGAACGGTGCGCCACACGCTTTTGCAGCATCGATTTGCTCACGGTCAGCATCGATAAACAGAGATACCTTGATACCTGCTGCAGACAGTTTTTGTGTCGCCGCTTTGATCTTCTCTAGTTGACCAACTACGTCCAAGCCACCTTCAGTGGTTAGCTCTTCACGTTTTTCAGGAACCAGACAAACAAACTCAGGATTAGTATCGAGTGCAATTTGAACCATCTCGTCCGTTACGGCCATCTCCAAGTTCATGCGAGTTTGAAGTGTTTCAGCCAGAATACGCACATCGCGATCAACGATGTGACGACGGTCTTCACGCAGGTGAATAGTAATGCCATCTGCACCAGCACGTTCAGCGATTTCAGCTGCGTGTACTGGATCTGGGTATTTAGTACCACGTGCATTACGTAGTGTTGCAATATGGTCGATATTAACGCCTAAAAGGATTGAGCTCATTTTCCAATACTCCGTGCTCTGGAGAGGGCTATTGTTGGCATAAATAGCTCTCTACTTTTTAATGGTTTGCCGCCAAGATACGGCTTTAAGGCTATGCGTGTAAAGCGTTTTGCCGCTTTTAACTGCTCTTTAGTGATAAACCTACGTTCGCTGATTGCAATAAGTTCATCGCCCATAAAAGTCAGGTTATCTCGACGTACTGAAGCGATGAAACCTTTCTGCTCTCGATAGCGATAAGTCATGCTCGGATCAATCGCTTCGCCAGTGCCCGCGCAGTGTAAAAAGTCGACGCCGTAACCCATAGCAGATAATAGAGCCAGCTCAAAGCGACGCAGTGCTGGCTCAGGATTATCATTATGCGCCAGCTCTGTTAAAGCATGAAGATAGTCGTGAAAAAGTGCAGGCATCGGTACTTCCGCCATCAATACCCGACCGATAAGCTCGTTCACGTACATGCCTGAATACAGATTAATACCGGCGAGAGGGAGCCCCAAGCTGATGGGTTCAGCTTGGCGTAAGGTTTTCATCGAACCATTACCAGACCACTTAAGCAATAGCGGCGTAAAAGGTTGTAATGCACCTTTCAAATTGGAACGCTTGCTGCGAGCGCCTTTAGACATCAACGTCACCCGACCGAACTCTTCGCTGAAGACGTCCAAGATCAGGCTCGACTCACTGTATGGTCGACGGTGCAACACAAAGCATCGCTGTAACCCTTCGCTCAATCACTTACCCTTATTACAGATACAAAAAGAGAGAGTTCGCACTCTCTCTTGGATTTATCTTCAGTTCAACTTTCTTAATCTCAGAAAGTGACGTTCAATATATTATAGATCGTCGATGTAGCCTAACGAGCGAAGTGCACGCTCATCATCAGCCCAGCCAGATTTAACCTTGACCCAAGTCTCTAGGTAAACCTTACGGCCGAATAGCTCTTCCATATCGATACGCGCTTCACGACCAATCGTTTTGATCTTCTCGCCCGCTTTACCAATCACCATTTTCTTCTGGCCTGTACGCTCAACAAGAATCAGTGCATTGATGTGGAAGCCATCGTTATCTGGGTTGTAATCGAAACGTTCGATTTCAACCGTTACCGAGTAAGGTAGCTCGTCACCCGTAAAGCGCATCAGCTTTTCACGGATAATTTCAGAGGCCATAAAACGTTGCGAGCGATCAGTCACGTATTCTTCAGGGAAGTGGTGTGTCGCTTTAGGTAAATGTTCACGTACGTGCTTACGCAGTACATCAATATTTTTACCTTGCTTCGCTGAGATTGGCACTACATCAATGAAGTCCATCTTCTTAGAGACTTCCATCATGTGCTGCATCACGTTAGTACGGTCTTGAACGTTATCTACTTTGTTGATGCAAAGTACAACTGGGAAGTCAGTCTTCTTCAGTTTGTTCAGAACCATCTCATCGTCGTCAGTCCAGTGAGTACCATCGACAAGGAAGAATACTAGGTTTACATCACTCAATGAGCTGTTCGCCGCACGGTTCATCAAGCGGTTGATGGCACGCTTTTCTTCAATATGAAGTCCAGGAGTATCAACAAAGATCGCTTGGTAATCACCCTCAGTTTCAACGCCCATAATACGGTGACGTGTCGTCTGTGGTTTACGTGATGTAATAGAAATCTTCTGACCCAGAATATGGTTCAGAAGCGTCGACTTACCTACATTTGGGCGACCGACAATAGCGATGAAGCCACAGTGTTGGTTTTCCGGTAGGCCTGTTTTTTTGCTATCAGATGAAAAGAATGCATCGATATCGAAATCTTGGTTGTTATCAGACATTGCTTAGTTGCTCTAATGCTGTTTCAGCAGCCGCTTGTTCTGCCTTGCGGCGGCTAGTGCCTTTACCGATAACAGGTTTATCCACACCTGCCACTTCACACTCAACCGTAAACTCTTGGTTGTGTGCTTCACCTTTAATATTAGTCACTGTGTAGACAGGTAGAGGATTTCTTCGACCTTGCAAAAACTCTTGTAGGCGAGTTTTCGGATCTTTTTGAGATACTCCAGGCTGAATAGCATCTAGGCGAGATTGGTACCAGCTTAAAATAATGCCGCGAACCGTCTCGGTATCACTATCTAAATAGACAGCGCCGATGACCGCTTCAACCGCATCCGCTAGAATAGAATCACGACGGAAACCGCCACTCTTCAACTCACCTGGACCTAATTTTAAGTAATCTCCTAGTTCGAATTCACGACCTAGTTCTGCCAATGTATGACCACGTACTAATGTTGCGCGCATGCGGCTCATATCACCTTCGTTTACCTTAGGAAAACGGTGGTAAAGATCATCAGCGATAACAAAACTTAAAATTGAATCGCCCAGAAACTCAAGACGTTCGTTATGTTTACCTGCGGCACTGCGGTGAGTCAGCGCCAAGTGGATAAGATCGGCATCATTAAACTGATAGCCAATCTTTCTCTCTAGTTTATCAATTGGAGAATTCATGCTCTCTCGATGTGTTATGTGATCGATTAATGAATCCCACCGATGCGATTAAAACGCACACCAGTAGGAATCCATGTTGGAAGTACACTGTCTGAACCGCGTTCGAATTCGAAGCTGATCCAAATAGCAACGGCCTTACCAACAAGGTTTGCTTCAGGGACAAAGCCCCAGTAACGGCTATCGGCACTGTTGTCACGGTTATCACCCATCACAAAGTACTGGCCTTCTGGAACGACCCATTCGTTAACACCATTGCGAGGCTGATATGCTTGCACACGATCGCGGCGCAATGGGTTAACTAAAATCTGGTGTTCTACGTCTCCAAGCTGTTCGTTCAGCTGAATCAGAGGCACACCATCTTGAATAAATTGGCTCTCTTCAACATTACTTAGTTTCACTGGTTCACAGCTACTTGTACCCTTCGCCTGAATGCAGATCTCTTTACGACTGCTGTAGCGAATGGTGTCACCTGGCATACCAACAACACGCTTGATGTAGTCGATGTTAGGCTGAGGTGGGTACTTAAATACGATTGAATCACCACGCTCTGGCTTGCCCGTTTCTACCAGTTGAGTGCGCCATACTGGGTCTTTTAGACCGTACGCGTACTTCTCTACCAAGATGAAGTCACCAACCAAAAGCGTTGGCATCATCGAGCCAGAAGGGATTTGAAACGGTTCATAAATAAATGAACGCAGAACCAAAACAAATGCAATTACCGGGAAAATGGACACACTGTTCTCAACCCACCAAGGTTGAGCCGTAACTTTTGCGCTAGTTTCAGCGTCTAGGCCATTCGATTGTGCTTCAACGTCAGCAAGCTTTTGCTGGCGCTTCTTCGCCCACACAAACTTTTCCAACGCCCATACAATGCCGGTCACTAGAGTTACGATCACTAAGATAAGCGAAAATGTATTAGCCATTGATATCCCTTAAATTTCATTTCTTTAAAAATAACGAAAGTGAAAGAGTAGCGAGCTACTCTTTCACTTTCAATTATTCGTTTAATGCTGGATAAAGTTAATCTTTGCCAACATGAAGGATTGCAAGGAAAGCTTCTTGAGGCAGTTCAACGTTACCGATCTGCTTCATACGCTTCTTACCTTCTTTTTGTTTCTTAAGAAGTTTCTTCTTACGACTGATATCACCACCGTAACATTTTGCGATTACGTTCTTACGCAGTTGTTTCACTGTAGAACGAGCAATGATGTGGTTACCAATCGCTGCTTGAATCGCGATATCGAACATCTGACGAGGGATGAATTCTTTCATCTTCTCTACCAGTAGACGACCACGAGACTGAGCAATATCTTTGTGCGTAATGATAGCTAGTGCATCAACTGTTTCGCCATTCAGCAGTACGTCTACACGTACCATGTTTGATGGCTCGTAACGTTGGAAGTTGTAATCCAATGATGCATAGCCGCGAGACGTTGACTTCAGACGGTCGAAGAAGTCTAGAACTACTTCTGCCATAGGAAGATCGTACGTCACAGCAACTTGGTTACCGTGGTAGACCATGTCTACTTGTACGCCACGCTTCTCAACACACAGTGTGATTACGTTACCTAGGTAATCCGAAGGTACCAGAATATTACAGCGTGCAATTGGCTCACGAATTTCTTCTAGGTCATTAACCGCTGGCAGTTTAGCCGGGCTATCAACGTAAAGAACCGTTTTATCTGTTTTTACAACTTCATACACTACTGTTGGAGCAGTTGTGATTAGGTCTAGGTCGTATTCACGCTCTAGACGCTCTTGGATGATCTCCATGTGAAGCATTCCTAAGAAGCCACAACGGAAACCAAAACCAAGTGCTGCTGAACTTTCTGGTTCAAAGAACAGTGATGCATCGTTCAGGCTTAATTTGCCTAACGCGTCACGGAAGTTTTCGTAGTCATCAGATGATACAGGGAATAGACCAGCGTATACCTGAGGCTTCACTTTTTGGAAACCAGGTAGACGTTCAGTGCTGCCGCCTTTTGCAAGCGTCAACGTATCACCAACCGGTGCACCTAGGATGTCTTTAATACCACAAACAACCCAACCTACTTCGCCAGTATTTAGCTCTGTAGTATCGATTTGCTTAGGCGTGAAGATACCTAGACGGTCAACACCCCATACTTGGTCTGTCGACATTACTTTGATCTTATCGTTCTTCTTCAGCTTACCGTTTTTGATACGAACCAAAGAAACTACGCCAAGGTAGTTATCGAACCAAGAGTCAATGATCAACGCTTGTAGAGGCGCTTCAGGATCACCTTCCGGTGGCGGGATTGCCGTCACGATGTTTTCTAGAACATCATCAACACCCAAACCTGTTTTCGCAGAACAGCGAGTCGCTTCCATCGCATCGATGCCAACGATCTCTTCGATTTCTTCAGCAACACGTTCTGGTTCAGCAGCTGGTAGGTCAATCTTGTTCAAGATTGGCACTACTTCCAGTTCCATTTCGATTGCTGTGTAACAGTTTGCTAGAGTTTGTGCTTCAACACCTTGGCCAGCATCCACTACAAGTAGTGCGCCTTCACAAGCCGCTAGAGAACGAGATACTTCGTAAGAGAAGTCTACGTGTCCAGGAGTGTCGATAAAGTTAAGTTGGTAAGTTTCACCATCTTTAGCTTTGTAATCTAAAGTCACACTCTGCGCTTTAATTGTAATACCACGCTCGCGTTCTATATCCATAGAATCGAGGACTTGAGCTGCCATCTCACGTTCACTTAATCCTCCACAAACTTGGATTAAGCGGTCAGAAAGGGTCGACTTACCGTGGTCGATGTGGGCGATAATCGAAAAATTACGAATGTGCTTCATAGGCTTGGTGTGACTAAACTCTTTGAATAGGGATAATAAGAAAGCCGCGACGCGTCCAATCTACAGTCAGCATTGGTGGCGGCATTTCAATCAAGTTGGCAGATTCTACCCAATTTAAGGGCAAGAAGCATCATAAATTAGACGAGAGACTCACCTAGGATTCGAATCAAGACGACTTCTTGCTTGGATTTGTCTTCCATGGGTTTGGCTAACCGCTTCGCTAAGGCAATCCCACCAGCAGTAAACAGTGCTGCACTTAAGATAACAATGCCCTCGCCCCCCTGGAGTAAGGGTTGTAACAAGAGTTGCCCAAAACCAGCACCAATCATCAACATGAAAAGTGGGATGAGATAAACAATCGCCGCCGACTGAAGTAGGCTTTTTTCTGGAAAGCCAATTTCTACGATTTGTCCAGCTTTGACTAAGCTTTTGGTTTTAAGCTGCCAAAACAAAGATTTATTGCCAACAGCCTTGGTCACAATACCCGTAC
Source organism: Vibrio sp. 10N.286.51.E5 (assembly GCF_041469125.1). Lineage (NCBI taxonomy): Bacteria > Pseudomonadati > Pseudomonadota > Gammaproteobacteria > Vibrionales > Vibrionaceae > Vibrio > Vibrio sp. 10N.286.51.E5. The sequence goes on from NZ_JBFRJZ010000026.1 coordinate 176,771, forward strand.
CGCAGTTTTTTTGAGAAGAACAGCTGCTACAACTGGTTTGTTGTTCGCAGCTCAATTGAACAAAGTATTGCTTACCTTTTTGTTCAACCGAGCTAACGGTCGCCAGCGCGGTCATCATTGCGCTTGTACCGATTTATTAAATGTAACTGACTGAGCAATACGTTTTGCAGTTGCCGGCGGAATGTCACCAACCACAGAGATCTCTTTATCGCCAATCACTAAGCTGTGCAAGGTTCTACGCCCTTGACGCACCAGCTGCCCTTTCAATGAATGCTCATCTTTTTCCGCGATATAAACCGAAAAGTTAAACAGTCCATCACTGAAAAGCTGACTTTCAACCATTTTATCGGTCGCAGCCATTTGATAGCGGCTAAGCTCTTTTGATTTAAACCCTTCAGGAATCCACGACGCTTGCCAGTTAGTTTCACTCACTAAGCCTTCCGGCAGTGATAAAACTTTCGGCAATTGAGCTTGGCTCAAGCCACCCATAGCCTCAGCAATCTTATCGTTCACCACGTAAGAGATAGTGCGGTACTGTTCAAGCACTTCGCCATCACGATCCAAAAGGTCGGCACGCAAAGGAAGATTCGTTTTTTCGTCTACCCAAACCACGTAAGAGTAGCGAAGGCCATCTTTCGGCACGACACGCAGCACTTGAGTGGTGCTACCTGCTTCACGAGAGCGACCAACTTTCACAAAGTCGTAGTACTGATTCAGAGATTCGATATCTCGATTAATCATCGGAATAACAGGCGCAACCATGCTGCCTGACTGAATCGTAAATGGCTCTGTACCCGGCTCGATGTAGCTAACTTCGTTGCCACGTCGAATGACTTCACGAACAGGGCCGCTTAGATAAACAAGGTGTGCAAGTTGTTGGTCGTCGTTAACCGCATGGCGATAAACAAGAGGCTCAATACTGCTCTTCTTTATCAAAATGTAGGAGAGTTCGTAATTTAGATGCTGACTGGCCTCGTTCATTTGATGCAACAAGGCCTTTGCAGTGGTTTCCTCTGCAAAGGCTGTTGGAGACATCAAGCTGAACAGTGTCAGTGCACTGACCAGGATTTTCTTCATTCAATGTCCGATTCTAGATGTGCATCTTGCATTGGCGATGCATCACTGTTTAATCTTAGCTGCAGCTCATAATCTTCTAACAATGCATGAACGCGTTTGCGCTGCTCTTGCAAGTTAGCTTCAGATGCTGGTTTCTCAACAGAGTCACGCGTTAAACTTACTGGTTCCGCAGAACCGGCAAATGGAATCGTCTGGAGTACAGGCAACTGCTCTGGTGCTGCAGGGTCGCTACCACCATATTGTTGAACACCTAATACAACGGCTAATGAAACACACGCTGCCACGGCAACTTGTCCAAACTGTTGTAACCACGCCGGAAGCTGACGCTTCGCTTGCTGAGGTTTAGGTTGCTCTTCAATTGGAGCAACAGTAGGTTCAACATTCACTTGGTGCAGGTTCGACATTGAACCATGTGCAGGCTCGTTCTCAAGCGCTGCCGCTACACTATTAGCAATGTTCCACTCTGGAGTTTCTGGCGAATCCCCACGCATAACATCACCAATTAAATGGTAACTCTGCCAAGTATCCATGCTTTCTTGATCAGATTCTAGATCTACAATGAGAGCTTTATCGATCGTTTCACCATCCATGAGTGCCGAAAGCTTTTCTTTATCAGCCATTATTTTCACCATAATTATTACAAGTTCTAGCGTTGCAAAAGAGGTTTGATTTTCTTTTCCACCGCTTCACGAGCTCGGAAAATACGCGAACGTACGGTTCCTACAGGGCAATCCATTACTTCTGCAATCTCTTCGTAGCTCAAACCTTCGAGCTCACGCAACGTCATTGCAGTTTTTAAGTCTTCTGGTAGCGCTTCAATCGCTCCAAAAACAACTTGTTTCAATTCGTTTGACAGCGTTAAGTTCTCAGGGTTCGATATTTCTTTTAACGCGCTGCCTGTTTCGTAATATTCTGCATCTTCTGCATCTACATCGGTTGCTGGCGGCCTACGGCTTTGGGCAACGATATGATTTTTAGCAGTGTTCACGGCAATTCGGTATAACCATGTATAGAAGGCACTCTCGCCACGAAAGTTAGGTATCGCGCGGTAAGCTTTAATAAAAGCTTCTTGTGCTACATCAGGTACATCACCGGAATTATTCACGTATCGAGAGATAAGATTACAAACTTTGTTTTGATACTTAACCACTAGTAAGTTAAATGCCTGCTTATCTCCACTCTGAACTCGCTCAATCAACACTTGATCGGTTAGCTGCTCGTTCATTCGAGCGGGTACTCCTATTGTTATAACCCTCACCTTCACAGATATGGGGACTAATTATGCGAAATGTAGTATTGACACCACCGTCTACAAGAGCACTATTGTGACTAAGCCAAATACCGAAAGTTCCAACTTTCTTAAAATTATTTGCCATTATTGTTTCACAATGTGATGTAATAAAAATAGCTATCCCTATCAATTTGGGGAAACTTGAGCAAAAGCAATGGTATTGAGCAATTAAATATTTCTAGATAGCTGTCTATATATTGATTTTGCATAGCGTTTAAGGATGACTCTGGAGAGATTATAACAGTCTTAGCCAAACTCCTAAAACAAGACAAAGTCAATTGAGAGTGGACAACTCGACTATAGCCCGGGATTTAATAAGTTTTATGAACGCAAACCGTGAACATCAGTGTGATGTATTAGTGGTAGGAAGTGGTGCGGCAGGCTTGTCATTAGCCTTACGCGTAGCAGAACATGCAAAAGTAATTGTATTAAGCAAAGGACCACGCAGCGAAGGATCGACGTATTACGCACAAGGTGGTATCGCCGCGGTGTTCGATGAGTCGGACAGTATTGAGTCTCATGTAGAGGATACTCAAATCGCTGGGGCTGGGTTATGCGAAGAAGATACAGTTCAATTCATTGCTGAAAATGCGAAAGAGTGTGTGCAATGGCTGATTGATGGTGGTGTTCCATTTGATAAAGATGAGAACAGCACAGAAGGCCAACCAAAATATCACCTCACTCGTGAGGGTGGCCACAGTCACCGCAGAATTCTGCACGCTGCCGATGCAACTGGCATGGCGATGCAAACCTCACTACAAGATAACGTCAACAACCACCCAAATATCGAGATCTTCGAGCGCCACAATGCGCTGGATTTGATCACGGAAGATAAGATTGGTGGTTCAAAAGACAAGGTGATCGGTGCCTACATTTGGAACCGTAACCAAGAACATGTTGAAACCGTGCGCGCTAAGTTTGTTGTATTAGCAACAGGCGGCGCTTCAAAGGTTTACCAATACACCTCTAACCCAGATGTTTCTTCAGGTGATGGTATTGCTATCGCTTGGCGTGCGGGTTGTCGTGTGGCAAACCTTGAGTTCAACCAGTTCCACCCAACTTGTTTATTCCACCCAGAAGCGCGTAACTTCCTACTAACGGAAGCACTGCGTGGTGAAGGTGCTTACTTGCGTCGTCCAGATGGTTCTCGCTTTATGAAGGACTTCGATGAGCGCGGTGAACTGGCGCCACGTGATGTGGTTGCTCGTGCAATTGACTTCGAAATGAAGCGCTTAGGTGCCGACTGTATGTATGTTGATATCAGCCACAAGCCTGAAGAATTCATCACAGCGCACTTCCCGATGATCCATACTCGCTTGATGGACTTGGGCATCGACATGACCAAAGAGCCGATCCCTATCGTACCAGCCGCTCACTACACGTGTGGTGGTGTCATGGTGAATAAGCAGGGTCAAACCGACCTAACGAACTTGTATGCGATTGGCGAAGTGAGCTACACCGGCTTACACGGTGCAAACCGAATGGCTTCTAACTCACTGCTTGAGTGTGTGGTTTACGCATGGGCAGCAGCAAAAGATATCGTTGAGAACATCGACCAATCTCAACTGTGCGCTGAACTGCCAGCATGGGATGAAAGCCAGGTCACCAACAGTGATGAAGAAGTTATCATTCAACACAACTGGCACGAACTGCGCCTATTCATGTGGGATTACATGGGCATTGTTCGAACGGATAAACGACTAGAGCGAGCATTGCGTCGCATTCAGATGCTGCAACAAGAAACTCATGAGTACTACAGCTACTTCAAGGTTTCGAATAACCTATTAGAACTGCGTAACTTGCTACAAGTGGCAGAGCTAATGGTTCGTTGTGCAATGCAACGTAAAGAGAGCCGCGGCCTCCACTACACGTTGGATTACCCTGAACTTGCAGAAGACAGTGGCCCAACGATTCTGACGCCAGAGAAACGCCAATCATAATAATTGGTTAAACGTGCTTAGCGAATTAGCCGTCAGCGGAAAATGATTAAACGAAAGGGAGCCGAGTGCTCCCTTTTCTTTTGTCTAACGCTTTCTTTTATCTAATACTTTCTTTCATCGAATAGTTTGGCTTCTCTAGCGCGCTCGTTGTAAGTTCGCCAGAAAATGGCGATATTCTCGCTCGCAACAGCTGTCCCGCCAAAGCAGTACCGAGTGCCCACATTCAAACTGCAATTTAACGAAGAACTGCGCCCAGATCTTATCAACGGACTTGAGTCGGTAAGTTCGGTCATTGAGTCGAATATCACCATCCTCTCTGTAATCAAAACGCCCATAGACACTATTTAGAATCACATGATTGTTTCTGAACAAGCGGATCATTAAAGCTAAGCAATAAAGGCTGGCGGCAAGTGGAATAGAAGACAGGACGATGAAAAACAAAAGGCACCCCAAAATAGTGCCTTTTGCAAATAATGCGGAATACGAAGGGTTAAGCTGAAGCTTAACGAACCTTGCTGAGGTTGTGTGCGACAATTTTATCAACCATTGATGCATGGCCTAGGTTTTCACTGCGTCCGTGGCCCATTACCCAAGTAAACAAATCTGGATCATCACACTCTAATAGAGAAACAAACTCGCGCTGTTCCTGCTCTTGCAATGAATCAAAACACTCTTCGAAAAATGGCATGATGACTACATCAAGTTCTAACATGCCGCGACGGCAACCCCATTTAATTCGTGCTTTCTGCTCTGCAGTGTACATTGGCTATCCTCACCTATAATTTTTCTTTCTCGGAGTGTAACAAGTCATACGCCTTGCAACTACTATGTGAGTCACAGTCCCTATCTAAGCTCACAAAAAAACCTAGGCTGACAAAGAAACAGAACCGGATTAACATAGAGCCAAATAAAATTCTTAGGAAAGATAAAATGGATTGGAAAAACATATTTCAGCCACTCGCTCATACGCAAAATGAATCGCTTCCAGAACTGATGATGACACACGTATCAGACTGGAGTGCAATTACCATGATAGGCGATGACAAAAAGTCGTACCTACAGGGTCAAGTAACGTGCGATGTCGTCACTCTTCCTAATGATGAATCCACATTAGGCGCGCACTGTGATGCAAAAGGAAAGGTATGGAGTATCTTTCGTTTGTTCCACCACAACGGTGGCTACGCACTCATGCAACCTAAATCAGCGATTGAAGTCGAGCTCGTTGAAATCAAGAAGTACGCGGTGTTCTCTAAGGTCGATATCGAGCAAACGTCTGACGTTGTTATCGGTGTGATGGGTTCGTCAGCTAATCAATACATTGATTCTATTTCAGAAAGCCAAGGTAATGTGCGTGCTATCTCTGGTGGTACAGCGGTTCAAGTTGCAGATAACCGCTGGGCTCTACTTGTGACAGAAGAAGCCGCTGAAGCCTTGGTATCAAACAGTGCTGCGGAGAAAGTATCAGAAACACTTTGGCAATATCATGAAATTCTTGATGCTCAGCCTAACCTATCGAAAGCAGAGCAAAACGAGCACATCCCTCAAGCGCTTAACCTGCAAGCGATTGGCGGTATCAGCTTTTCAAAAGGCTGTTACACAGGTCAAGAAACGGTTGCTCGTGCTAAGTACCGTGGCATGAACAAGCGTGAGATGCGCATTGTGTCGGGCACAACTGCGGACGTGCTGTCGTTAGAAAACCCTATTGAACTGGAACGTAGTGTGGGTGAGAACTGGCGTGGCGCAGGCCGACTATTAAACGTCTATCAATTTGCTGATAACCGAGCGATTGGTTTGATGGTACTGCCAAACAACCTTGATGACGATGTTCAGCTGCGACTGACCGCGCAGCCTGATCAAACATGGAATATCCTGCCACTGCCGTACAGCCTTGACGACGAGTAACCACGTGGAAACGCAGATTACACAATGGCTGGATCAACAGCAGGTGAATTATCGCCTGCTGATGCAAAGCAAGCCAACCACCAGCATTGAAGAAACTGCACAAGAGCGAGGCATCGACGCCTCTCAAATGGTGAAGTGCATCCTGCTCAAGGATATGGGCAACCAGTATGCGTTAGCCTGTACTGCTGGCGATCGCTCTGTCGACCCCAAGAAAGTACGCTCGGTACTGAATTGCCGTCGAATGACCTGCGTGTCGCTCGCTGATGTTGAAGCGATCACCGGTTTTAAAGTGGGTTGTGTTGGTCCGCTCGCTCTCAAGAGACACATGCCGATCATTTTTGATCCTTCCATTCAAAACAACTCGACCGTAACCATTAGCTCCGGCGACCGAATGGCTGGCGTTGCGCTGGATCTCAATGATCTTATGGCGCTATGTGCACCGACCGTCGCGGACATCAGTCGATGATCGTTTAGATCATGCTTCGCAAACTTCATTTTAATATTTCATTGAGTACATTTTTAGTGTGAACCTCGTCATAAGAAGAACACACCATTAATAAATAGTTACTCAAAATAAAAGCATAAGTAGTCACAAAGTTAAATTTGCGTTATTGTAAATTTACTGACTAGCTATTAAGCAAATCAGTGCAAGTGAATCCACTGAGTAACATCAGTATCCACTTTTGTGTAATGCATCTGTGACTATTCGCCCGTTTTAGACGGGCTTTTTTTTGTCCGAAATTTACAATTTGATTACACAAACAAAAAAATCCCGCCTATTCTTATACTTGTAACATTATCACTGCTTAATACTGAACAGAAAAGTTCACGGCAGTTCACTACTCAGTATTATTTTGGGGAGGAGCTCACGTAAAAATAGATATTTACTGAAGAAAGTGCTTAGAACAGCACAAATATCTAATTAACGTCAACGCTACTGCATATAACTCCATGCTTATCACAATTATTATCTCGGAGTTTTTCTATAATATGCAGGCTAGGTAAATATAAGGATAATTAAGAATGAGACTGTTTAAGCGCTATACACCGAGTATGATTGCTAAACATGTAAGTCGACTTTTCAAAGGACGAATCTACATTTACGGCGTAGGAAAATTTGAGTTTGATAACGGTAAGCTAGTGCTACCAGACCGAGCAGAAAAACGTCACTTTCAAACAGTGAAAGAAATAAATAGTGAAATCATGAAACTGCGCTGCGCGTACGCATGACCTGATTATCTACAGAATTAAAAACAAAAAGGGTTGGCATTATGCCAACCCTTTTTTCGTACCAATTTTCGTATCAATGATGATTCGATAAACCACCAGAACACTATGTCATTATCGATGAGTCACTGGACGCTTAGCTAAGTCAGGAAGATTGCCAGACAAACCCAGTGCGCGCTTCATGATCTCATCTTTCGCACCCGGTAATTGGCCCGCTAGCTTCATACCAATACCACGAATCAGCTTCTTAGCTGGGTTATCGCCTTCAAACAGATCTTTAAAGCCCTGCATTGAAGCAATCATTTTCGCCGCCTCTGCTTTTCTCCAGCGCTCGTAGCCGCGAAGATTACGCTTGGTGCCAATATCCTCACCCGCAGACCATAGCTTTAACAGCTCTTGCGCTAAGCTTGCTGCGTCTAATAAGCCAAGGTTCACACCCTGCCCTGCTAATGGGTGAATGGTATGAGCAGCATCACCAACCAAAGCCACACGCTCTACCGCAAAGTCACGCGCATAACGCATACGCAGTGGGAAGGCAAAACGGTCACCAACCACTTCGCACAGTCCAAGCTTTGAATCGAACTCTGCCGTTAGCTGCTTATTAAAATCAGCATCCGACATGGATACCAGCTTCTCGGCACGATTTGGTTCCGTAGACCAAACAATCGAGCTCATGTTGCTTGGTTGCATTGGTAGGAATGCCAATGGGCCTTGAGGCGTGAAGATTTGACGAGCAACGCTGTGGTGCGGCTCTGTGGTTTTGATGTTCGCGACAATCGCACTGTGTCCGTAATCCCAATGTGTTAATGGGATATCTTGCTGCTTACGAACCCAAGAGTTTGCGCCGTCTGCTCCAACAACTAACTTAGCTGTCAGTGCTTGACCATTGTCCAATGTTAACCAAGCTTCACTTTCACCAATCGCCATCGTTTTACACGTTGCGGGCATATACAGGCTGACGTTGTCTTGTTTCTTAACCTGATCAAGCAGCGCTAATTGAATCACACGGTTTTCAACGATATGACCAAGATTAGGCTGAGCCAAGCGTGTCGAGTCAAACTCAATACGAGCGAAACTGTCTTGTTCCCACACTTCCATCGCTTGATACGGTGCAGCGCGTCTTTGTTCGATACCTTGCCATGCACCTAGGTTACGAAGAATCACTTCACTAGAACGACTCAACGCGGATACACGCACATCAGGCAGCTCACTCAGCCCTTCACTAGGCGCTCTGCCTTCAATGACAGCGATTCTTAGGTCACTGTCTTTTAGGGCAGCAGCAAGCGCTAGGCCAACCATGCCACCACCAACAATCGCGATATCAACACTTTGCATCATTATTTATTACCTTATCTTTCTACTAGGCCAAGCGTATGACGCAAAAGTGGACCTTTAAGTGGTGGAAGGTTATCTATTACGGCTAACCCAAGATTACGCCCAATGCGAGCGGTCATATAATCGTTTGAGAACAGGTGAACTAGGCTTGAAGTCAACGTGATCGTTGCGTCTCGGTCTTGTTCTCTACGCTTTCTAAAGTTAACAAGACCACGGTAACGACCTACATCATCTAACTGGGTACACAACTCTTCTGCCAAGGAAGCCACATCTCGGATGCCTAGGTTAAAGCCTTGCCCCGCAATTGGGTGAAGCGTTTGAGCAGCATTACCAACAATGGCAAATCGATGAGAGATATTTTGCTGTCGGTGACGAAGAATCAGAGGGTAACTCGCGCGCTTGCCGACCTTCTCTAATCGGCCAAGTCGCCAGCCAAAGTCATTCTGCAATTGCTCAAGAAATTCATTGTCGTTTAGCGTCATCACTTTTTGTGCTTGCTCTGGTGTTAAACACCAAACCAGCGATAAACGGTTGTCACTCATCGGTAATAGAGCAACTGGCCCATGATGGGTAAAACGCTCAAATGCGCGACCTTGGTGAGGTTCACTCGCCACAATATTGGCAATCACAGCGACTTGCTCAAAGTCATGCTCACTCAATGAGATATTGAGCTGTTGGCAACAGGTTGAGATTGCACCGTCAGCAGCAACCAGTAACTTAGTGGTTACTGTTTGCCCACTTGTCAGTTTAATCGTCGTCAACGCTTCTTCACGTTCAACTTTACTAACAGACTCAGGACAAAGCATGGTAATTGCCGCTTCTGATTCAAGTTTCTGCTGATAGATTCGACCCACATCTGCTAACTCGACCACGTAGCCAAGCGCATCTACAGCAAGCTCTTCACTGTAGATGTCTGTCATTCCGGCATGCCCGCGATCCGAAACATGGATATCTTTAATCGGGGTCGCGACCGGAGCGATAGATTGCCATAAGCGCAAAGAATCCAGGATCTGCACCGTGCCATAGGACAAAGCAATCGAACGAGAATCAAACCCAGGGTGAGCTTGATGATCAACCTGATAAGGCTCCACTACCGCAATCGACAGTGAACCTTGGCTTAGGTGATTCAAAGCAAGGGCTAAGGTTGCCCCTGCCATTGCGCCACCAGCAATTACAACATCATACTGAGCCATCATAACCTCAAACCGGCCAACGAATTAATGAATGGTAGGCGCCGCATCTTCAGATGGGCGAGCACCAAATTCAGCATGAATCGTTAGTGCACACGCTTTTACGTGCTCAATAACGTGCTCTAGAAGCTGCGCTTGCTCTTCCAGATCATCTTCTTCGTCAATGCCTAGCTTAGCCATCTCTTCTAGATCAGCTAATGCTTCTTTTGTACTGTCAGACGCTTTGTTCAATTGAGCGCCAACCAAGCCTAGACCAGTAATGAAATGGTTAATCCAATCAGACACACCATCAGCCAAGTCAAATAGGCTTGCGCTTGCGTCTTCGTCAGGCAGCAACATAGACAATTCCATACCCGAACCTGTGATTTCACTGGTCGTTACTTTCAGTGTCGCTTCCGCTAGCGTTAATGCGCGATCTGGCCAACCCATGCCTTCATTGGTGTAATCGAAGATCAGTGGTTGCCAGCTTTTATCTGCAAGGCTTAAGCCTCCGCTTAACATACCCGTTAATAAACCGTGCATCTCAGCAGGGGTTACGGCTAGACTTGCCGATTGAAGTTCAGTCGCAACCGTTAGGTAGTCAGGTAAAGTAGTTTCGCTCATCAGATAGCTCGCTCAGTTATTCTTTATATCGATAGTATAATCGTACCACTTCACCCCAATTCTGGTAAGCATCGATCCCCAGCAATTGAAGGATGACTGACTACCAATTGTTCAATTTGCTGAATTACTGTGTGCTCAAGCTCTCATTTACAAACAGTCACTCTGAAAAGCTTGAATCTTAATAGCGGTTTACCTATAGTTTCTCCCTCAGAGGAGATTGCTTCCTCATCGGTACTTGCACTTTTTCTTTCTCAAAAAATGGCGAAGGGCAACAGCCTTAAAATAGCGCGTTAAAGAGTTCATCCATCATGAGTAATCAAGCGGTAGACGTTGAAATATTAGGAAAACTGACTCGAGTGAATTGTCCACCAGGGCAAGAAGAGTCATTGATTGCAGCGGCGGCCGATCTTGATAATCGATTGAAAGAGATGGCTGAACGTACTAAGGTAACCAATGAAGTGAAGCTGCTGACTATCGCAGCTCTGAATATTTGCTACGAATTACAAACCAAGAAGTTTGAAGCAAATGATGAACAAAACGCACTGACCGAGCGAATGGAACAGCTCACGACATCACTTTCAGATGTCCTCAGTAAAGTTAAGCACGGACAGCAATAGCGTACACAAAATTTACCCTGGAGTGTTTGTCAGAGGATTCACGTCCCCGAGCCGATAAGCAATCCCTAAGGGTTAGTACTTGAGTGCTATTGAGCATGCTCGGCCCGACCGAGAAGCCTACGGTAATCATTGCTGATCCGCCTTGAACTCGCTGGTTCAAGGGCCATCTATTCTCAACGGCACTTTGGGGTATCCCTTCTTATGAAGACGCTCACACGCAGCGAATTTCGCAAACAGATCCGTATCAAACGCAATGCCTTATCTGGCGACCAACAAACTCAATCCGGTATCGACTTAGTTAAGCAGTGCATGCAGCTTGATGAAATTCAGTCTGCTCAGCATATTGCCCTCTATATCTCTATCGATGGCGAACTCGATACTCAGCCTTTAATCGAATGGTTATGGGCGCAAGGTAAGCAAACTTATTTACCAGTATTGCACCCCTTCTCTGCCGGGCACCTGCTGTTTTTACACTACTCGCCAACCACACCGACGGTCTTGAATAAGTACGGTATTGTCGAACCTCAGCTCAATCAAATGCTGGTTAAACCTTGTCAGCAACTCGACCTTATTCTTACGCCCCTTGTCGGCTTTGACTCCCATGGCCATCGTTTAGGTATGGGCGGCGGATATTACGATCGCACCTTGGCAAAGTGGTTCGAGACGGGCGAAGGTGCAGCTCCTATTGGTTTGGCTCATGATTGCCAACATGTTGATACGCTACCGATTGAAGAATGGGACATTCCGTTACCTAAAATCGTGACTCCGAGTAAAACTTGGCAATGGGAAAACAACCATTAAAGCGCTATAATCGCGCCGCAAACGTTAACCTCGATATAGAAACGTTAACTCAATATCTAAACGTTAACTTCATCATTACGCAAACGATCAATTCAAAGCGCAAGACCTTATTCAGGAGAATGGCATGACTCAAGATGAAATGAAAAAAGCAGCTGGCTGGGCAGCACTTCAATATGTTGAAGAAGGCAGCATTGTAGGTGTAGGTACTGGCTCTACAGTAAATCACTTCATCGACGCACTAGGCACAATGAAAGACAAAATCAAAGGTGCGGTTTCAAGCTCTGTTGCTTCAACGCAGCGACTAGAAGAGCTAGAGATCAAAGTGTATGAGTGTAACGATGTCGCTAAGCTAGACATCTATGTTGATGGCGCAGATGAAATCAACCCAACTCGCGATATGATCAAAGGCGGCGGCGCTGCTTTGACTCGTGAAAAAATCGTAGCGGCTATCTCTGATAAGTTTGTGTGTATTGTTGACGGTACTAAAGCAGTTGATGTGTTGGGTAAATTCCCACTGCCTGTTGAAGTAATCCCAATGGCACGTTCATACGTGGCACGTGAGTTGGTTAAGCTTGGTGGTGACCCAGTTTACCGCGAAGGCTGCACAACCGATAACGGCAACGTGATCCTAGATGTGTACGGCATGGCGATCGAAAACCCGAAACAACTAGAAGATATCATCAATGGTATAGCTGGTGTGGTGACGGTTGGTCTGTTCGCTCACCGTGGTGCTGATGTGGTTATCACCGGCACGCCTGAAGGTGCAAAAATCGAAGAATAAATAATAGAAGATTGAGTTTTTCTGTTACTTCATTACATACGGTGCCCTAGGGCGCCGTTTTTTTTGCTTTATTGCTGTAAAATTATGTCTTATTCCGTAATTTTCTTACCCAAAACATTTTTTTTTTGTTACTTTATTGTTCAGAAGACGCACAGGGAAAACGTTTGTCTCCTAACAAAGTGGTGAATTTGTTCCCCTTTCAGCCATTTTGTAGCACGTGCGCCGCATTTGCCCAACCTTTCCATTTTAAGGACGAGAACAATGGCCAAAGTTTCACTGGAAAAAGAAAAAATTAAAATTCTACTTCTAGAAGGTCTTCACCCTTCTTCTGTAGAAGTACTGCAAGCCGCTGGTTACACAAACATTGAGTACCACAAAGGCTCACTACCGGAAGATGAACTTCTTGAAGCAGTAAAAGATGCTCATTTCATTGGTATTCGTTCTCGCACTAATATCTCCCAAGAAGTTATTGATGCAGCTGAAAAGCTGGTTGCCGTCGGTTGTTTCTGTATTGGTACTAACCAAGTCAACCTTCAAGCAGCAGCAAAACGCGGTATCCCTGTGTTCAACGCACCGTTCTCAAACACTCGAAGCGTTGCTGAGCTCGTTCTTGGTCAGGTTCTATTGCTACTACGTGGCATTCCAGAAAAGAACGCGCTTGCACACCGTGGCATCTGGAAAAAGAGTGCCGACAACTCTTACGAAGCCCGTGGTAAGCGTTTAGGTATTATTGGCTACGGTCACATCGGTACTCAACTGGGTATTATTGCTGAAAACCTTGGCATGCGTGTTTACTTCTACGACATTGAAAACAAACTGTCTCTGGGTAACGCAACGCAAGTTCATACCATGACGGAATTACTGAACAAGTGTGACGTAATCTCTTTGCATGTACCTGAAACCAACGAAACAAAAGACATGATGGGTAAAGAAGAGTTCGAGCGCATGAAGCCTGGTTCTATCTTTATCAACGCAGCTCGTGGCACGGTAGTCGATATTCCTGCTCTGTGTGGCGCTCTGGAGTCTGGACACCTTGCAGGTGCGGCTATTGATGTTTTCCCAACAGAACCAAAAACCAATGCAGACCCGTTTGAGTCTCCATTAATGCAGTTCGATAACGTGATCCTAACGCCTCACGTGGGTGGTTCAACTCAAGAAGCACAAGAGAACATTGGTGTTGAAGTTGCTGGTAAGCTAGCGAAATACTCTGATAACGGCTCTACGCTATCAAGTGTTAACTTCCCTGAGGTATCACTACCACTGCATACTGGAACGTCTCGTTTATTACACATTCACGAAAACCGCCCAGGCATCCTAACTCAGATCAACACCATCTTCGCTGAGGAAGGGATCAACATCGCGGGTCAATACCTACAGACTGCGGCTGATATGGGTTATGTCGTTATCGATGTAGAAGCCGATCGCTCTGAAGAAGCACTGCTTAAACTGAAAGAGATCGAAGGCACAATCCGTGCTCGTCTTCTTCACTAATCATCGCACTCAAAATGCATAAAAAAGGCTCTCATCATGAGAGCCTTTTTAGCATTTGGCCTATCGTAGGTAATTAGGCCGTCATGATCCAAAACCTTCTATAGCACTGTCATTACTCTTCGATCTGGTAGATCACATTCACGCGATCACGAATGGTGATCGTTGAGTCTTCATAAGAGTTCGATTCTGTTCTTGCATCCATCGCCATTGAACGCATGAGTACTGGCTGAGAAGATTGGGCGTTGTAATCCACGCGCCATACATCACCTAACTCGCGCTCAAAACCACTCGCCAATGATTTAGCTTTTGATGTCGCATCTTTAATGGCTTCTAAGCGCGCTTGCTCTTGATACTTAGCTTGGTCGCGAACTTGCAGTTGGATGTTGTCGATCTGATTAATGCCTTCTCCAATCGCAATATCCATGTACTCATTAAGATTAGCTAGCTCAGTCACTTGAACGGTCACATTACGTGAGGCGCGGTAGCCAACCAGTTCCGGTTTGCCATCTTTCGGGTAATGATATTGAGGAGATAAATACAGGTTAGAGCTGTGTACACTCGCCTCATCAACACCAGCTTGATGTAGCTTGTTTAGAAAGCCTGTCACGACTTTATCAACGGTATTTTTAGCCTGTTCAGCAGTCATCGTCGATTCCACGACTCTCACAGAGAATGTCGCCATATCAGGTGTAGCGATCACTTCACCATAGCCTGTCGTTGAAATATGAGGAAAGGATGGAGAGTCAGCCAATGATGGAAAACTCACAGCACTCAACGCCGCAGTAAGAGTAAGAGACGTTGCTAACATCTTTGGTACAAGCTTCATTAGGTATGACCTATGCTAAACAAATGTCCTTTCATCATAGAGCAATTTATCGTTTAGCCAATCCAGAGCACACACTTCTAACAGAACTTTGACGCTGAAAAAACCAACAGTTTACTGAGGTAAGTGATTGTGAGCAAAACTCAATATTGCTTGGGATACCTCTTTTAATACTCCGCTCTCAAGCTGCCAATGGTGCCAATAGATGCGATAAGAGAGCAGAAAGCCAGGGGTAATATCAATCAGAGCACCAGACTCGAGCTCATCGATAATCTGTAATCGGGGGATCAAGCAATAGGCTACACCCGATAATGCCAAGCGCACAAATGCTTCTGAACTGCCGACTGTATGATTGATCACACTGTCTCTCGGGACGTTAAAATGATCATGCAGAAACTTCTTATGCAGATCATCGTATTGATCATAGGAAACCGCAGGTGCTTTGCTTAAGGTGGCGTAGTTTACGCCCTCTGCAAAGTAACGCTGATGAAAGTCAGGGCTAGCCACGCACACATAATCCATCCTACCGAGATAGTCAGCACTGCAGCCAGGAATCGCTTGAGACTCCAAACTGATTGCACCGGCCACCTCGCCACTTTTAATCTTTTCAATGGTTCTCGACTCACCATGAATCACGAGGTTCAACTCGACTTGGCGAGACTTAATCACATCCGACAAAGCTGGTAGCAACCATGTCGCCAAACTATCAGCGTTGGTGGCTATGGATATCGATAGTGGTTGATTACCCTCTTCATTCATCAACTCAGGCACAAGCTCGTGCTCTAACAAACGAACACGGCGATATAAGCCCAGTAGTTTTTTACCCGCAGGCGTTGGCCTAGGCGGGCTTTCTCTCACCAAGGCTGGCTGAGCCAACCACTTTTCCAGCTGTTTGATGCGTTGAGATACCGCCGACTGGGAGATATATAACTGCTCAGCAGCCCTTTCGAAGCTACGTTGTTTTACTACAGCATCCAGTGCTTCAATCCATTTATAATCCAATCCGCGCATCAATTTGCTTCCTTTTTAAGCTAACTCATCACCACATTAGCAACTCTAATAATGGATTAAAATCATTAATTATACTTATTTAAAGGGTCAGAGTATCTTCGCCATATAGCACGTAAATATCGTTAAATAAGTGGAGGTTAAAATGAGTTTTTGGGTTTTATTACAAGGTTTTGGTCTAGGGGCAAGTATGATTATCCCTATTGGCGCTCAGAATGCGTACGTCCTAAATCAAGGGATAAAACGCAATCATCATTTAACGACAGCAACGATTTGTAGCCTGCTCGATACTCTGTTTATCTCATTAGGCATTTTTGGCGGCGGAGCGATCTTGTCGCAAAATGAATTACTGCTTACCTCAGTGACACTAGGTGGCATCGCTTTTCTGACTGTGTATGGTTTGCTCTCACTACGCAGTGCATTCAAAGTGCGCACCAGTGATGAGTCGAAAGGTGAGATATTAGCGCGTGGCAAGCGCACCGTTATTTTAGGGGCATTGGCAGTAACAGTATTAAACCCACATCTCTATTTGGATACCGTGGTAATTCTTGGATCCATTGGTGGGCAATTTGAAGGCAACGACAGAATTGCATTTGCTATGGGGACTATATTGGCTTCGTTCGTCTGGTTCTATTCTTTGTCATTAGGCGCTGCAAAACTAGGCCCGACGCTATCTAAACCTAAGGTTAAGAAAGGCATTGATATCGCAGTCGCAACCATGATGTTCGCCATAGCAACGGTGCTTACCGATGGACTTATTGAGCAATACTGGTAAATCTATTTAGCTTCATGAAACCAACAAAAAAGGCGGATAACCTAAGTTATCCGCCTTTCCTTATAAAAGCTTATAGTTATAAAAACTAACTAGGAATTAAGCTTCTACTTTATTCATGTGTACATCCATTTGCGGGAATGGAATTTCGATACCCTCGTTATCCAAGCCTTCTTTGATTGCTTGCATCAGGTCGAAATAAACATTCCAGTAGTCAGCAGTGCTAACCCATGGACGAACAACGAAGTTAACTGAAGAATCAGCAAGCGTATGAACACCAACTTGAACGCCAGGTTCTTTCAGTACACGCTCATCAGATTCACAGATCTTAGTCAGTAGCGCTTTTGTCTTCTGAAGATCAGCGTTGTAAGAAACACCAATCATTAGATCAATACGTCGCGTCGCATGACGAGAATAGTTTGTGATTGGGCTGCCGATAACGCTACCGTTAGGTACTACAACCATTTTGTTGTCTGGCGTTGTTAGAACCGTTTGGAAGATTTGAATAGAATCAACTGAACCTGCCACACCACCAATTTCCACATAGTCACCAGACTTAAATGGACGGAATGCAACGATAAGTACACCAGCAGCAAAGTTAGATAGTGAGCCTTGTAGTGCAAGACCAACGGCTAAACCAGCCGCACCAATAACAGCAACTACAGATGCCGTTTGAACACCTAAACGACCAAGTGCAGCAATTAAAACAATCACAAACAACAAGTAACGAACTAAACCATGGACGAACTCCACAACTGCTCGGTCCATTTTCTTCTTCTGAAGAACCTTAGACACGCTATTCGCTACTGCTTTAACAATAAGGTTACCAATAAATAGAATTATCAGTGCTGAAATGATATTTACGCCATATTGGATAAATAAATCTGAATTATTTGTTAACCACTGCTCTGCTTGAGACAAACCATCCACAAGTGGAGTCTCAATCGCTGTCGAACTATCAGCCATAATGTGCATCCTCTATATAATATGCTATGGGCTAAACTGCCTTAAGCCTCATTTACTCTGCAATATAATAAACAGTGTAATTACCGTTAAGTCATTGTGTTAAAAGTAAATTAAAGCCAAGTCCTTTTTATAAACTGAACCAAGTTCAGTTTTTCGGCACGATATCCTATCTTTGACAGATTGCAAAGTCATATTTATGTAAGCTTTTGAATTATTAAAACTTACCGATAAACACAAATACCGATAACTAAAAGACTACGAAATTTATTCACCGCACGCTAGGTTTTTCACATATTTAGTACAATTTTTTATCAGATATAAAAAAACCCGCTCAATGAGCGGGTTTTTAAAACTTAAAGAGTACTTAATTCAAAGAATTATAGTACGTCTACAGCGTTAAGGTCAGCAAATGCTTTCTCTAGACGAGCAACCATTGAAGCTTGACCAGCACGTAGCCATACGCGTGGATCGTAGTACTTCTTGTTTGGAGCAGCTTCGCCAGTTGGGTTGCCGATTTGACCTTGTAGGAAATCGAAGTTGTCAGCAGAGTACTGACGGATACCGTCCCAAGTTGCCCACTGTGTATCAGTATCGATGTTCATTTTGATAACACCGTAGCCGATAGACTCTTGGATTTCTGCTTCAGAAGAACCAGAACCACCGTGGAATACGAAGTTTAGAGCGTTAGGTGCGATACCGAACTTCTCTGCACAGTATGCTTGAGAGTCACGTAGGATAGTTGGAGTAAGTACAACGTTACCAGCTTGGTAAACACCGTGTACGTTACCGAAAGATGCAGCGATAGTGAAACGTGGGCTAACAGCCATTAGTTTCTCGTAAGCGTATGCTACGTCTTCTGGAGAAGTGTAAAGCTCAGATGCGTCCATATCAGAGTTATCAACGCCGTCTTCTTCACCACCAGTACAACCAAGTTCGATCTCGATTGTCATGTTCATTTTAGCCATGCGCTCTAGGTACTTAGCACATGTTTCGATGTTCTCTTCTAGAGACTCTTCAGAAAGGTCTAGCATGTGAGAAGAGAATAGAGGCTTACCAGTTTGTGCGAAGAACTCTTCACCAGCGTCTAGTAGACCGTCGATCCATGGAAGAAGTTTCTTAGCAGCGTGGTCAGTGTGCAGGATAACTGGAACACCGTAAGCTTCAGCTACAGCGTGTACGTATTTTGCACCAGCTACAGCGCCAAGAACTTGTGCGCCTTGACCTTCAAGTTTAACGCCTTTACCTGCGAAGAATGCAGCGCCGCCGTTAGAGAACTGAACAACTACTGGAGCTTTAACTTTAGCAGCTGCTTCTAGTACTGCGTTTACAGAGTCAGTACCAACAACGTTTACAGCAGGAAGAGCAAATTTGTTTTCTTTTGCTACTTCAAATACTTTCTGTACGTCATCGCCAGAAATCACACCAGGTTTTACAAAATCGAAGATCTTAGACATGGAAATAGTCCTATTTATTCTATCGTTTTAAGATTAAAAAACTTAAGTTTAAAAACTTGCAATCGTTTGCTCACAACTTATGACATTCTAGCAAAAAAGTGTGATATGCAGCAAACGTTAAAAGGCGAGATTCACATCTCGCCTTTCTAAATCAATTATGCTTTAGCACGCTCTTCAAGCATTGCTACTGCAGGAAGTACTTTACCTTCAACGAATTCAAGGAAAGCGCCACCGCCAGTAGAGATGTAAGAAACGTCAGCTTTGATACCGAACTTATCGATAGCTGCTAGCGTGTCACCACCACCTGCTACAGAGAAACCTGCAGACTCAGCGATTGCTTTAGAGATACCAGCTGTACCCGCTTCGAAGTTCTTGAATTCGAATACGCCTACAGGGCCGTTCCAAAGGATTGTTTTCGCGTTGCCGATGATTTCAGCTAGTGCCGCAGTTGAATCTGGACCAAGGTCGAAGATCATGTCGTCGTCTTGAACTTCAGAAACGTGCTTGATTTCAGCTTCTGCGTTTTCGTCGAATGCTTTAGCACATGCAACGTCAGTTGCTACTGGGATAGCACACTCTTTCATTAGCTTTTGAGCCGTTTCAACTAGGTCAGCTTCGTATAGAGACTTACCTACGTTGTGGCCTTCAGCAGCGATGAATGTGTTCGCGATACCACCACCAACAACAAGCTGGTCAGCGATTTTAGATAGAGATTCAAGAACTGTTAGCTTAGTCGATACTTTAGAACCACCA
This sequence comes from Vibrio sp. 10N.286.51.E5, assembly GCF_041469125.1. Taxonomy (NCBI): domain Bacteria; kingdom Pseudomonadati; phylum Pseudomonadota; class Gammaproteobacteria; order Vibrionales; family Vibrionaceae; genus Vibrio; species Vibrio sp. 10N.286.51.E5. The sequence continues at coordinate 196,802 of NZ_JBFRJZ010000026.1, forward strand.
ACGATAGCAACTAGCGGACGCTCTGGGTTGTCCATTGCTTTGCCAAGAGCTTCAAGCTCAGCAGCAAGAAGAGGACCAGCACATGCTACAGGAGCGTGAGTACCAACACCGTGAGTAGATGCTTGTGCACGGTGAGCTGTACCGAATGCATCCATTACAAAGATGTCACAAAGTGCAGCGTATTGCTTAGAAAGTGCTTCTTCGTTCTTCTTCTCGCCTTTGTTGAAACGAACGTTTTCAAGAACAACAAGTTCACCAGCGTTTAGCTCTAGGCCGTTTACGTAATCTTTAGCTAGTTTAACTTCGCAGTCTAGTGCGTCGTTTAGGTAGTTAACTACAGGAGCTAGAGAGAACTCTTCGTTGTATTCGCCTTCAGTAGGACGACCAAGGTGAGAAGTAACCATTACCTTTGCGCCAGCTTCTAGGCAAAGTTTGATAGTTGGTAGAGATGCAAGGATACGTGCATCTGAAGTTACTTTACCGTCTTTTACTGGTACGTTTAGGTCAGCACGGATAAATACGCGTTTACCTGCAAGTTCCAGGTCAGTCATCTTGATCACAGACATGATTTGTCCTCTCAAATTTAAATAAATATAAAGTTTTGGAAACTCAGCAACCCTGCTAAGCCTATAAATTATTCAACTGGTAATTCTTTCACTACTAATAATATGTGGACTCTTAGTATTTATTTCAAGCTAAAAAATAAATAATCCGCACATTTGCTTCTAGGTCTTACTTCTTGCCTTCAGAAGCTTGCATTGCAAGAACCGTATCCAGCATTCGGTTCGCAAAGCCCCATTCATTATCACACCACACTAGCATTTTAACTAAGTGGCCGTTGCTCACTCGCGTTTGTGAACCATCAACGATTGCGCTATGGGGATCGTGATTAAAGTCGATGGAAACGAGCGGCGCTTCAGTATAGTCAACTATATTGTGTAATGTACACTGGGATGCATTAACAATGGTTTGATTTACGTCATTAACTTTCACATTTGCATTAATTGTGACACTTAAATCCATCGCTGTTACGTTTACCGTCGGCACACGCACAGATATAGCTTCAAATTTGTTGGAAAATTTCGGGAAGATTCTTTCAATACCTTTATGCAACTTGGTATCGACAGGAATGATCGATTGGCTTGCTGCTCGAGTACGACGCAAATCGCTGTGGTACGCATCGATAACTTGTTGATCATTCATTGAAGAGTGAATAGTCGTAATCGTACCGGACTCGATACCAAAGGCGTCATCAAGAACCTTAATGATAGGGACAATACAGTTGGTGGTGCACGAACCATTGGAAACGATTTGGTGGTCCGCTTCGATGGTATCGTGGTTCACACCATAGATAATGGTGTTATCGAGGTCATTGGCACCGGGGTGAGAAAACAGTACCTTTTTCGCCCCTGCAGCAATGTGCGCGAGGCCGTCATCTCGGCAACCATAAACACCGGTACAATCGAGAACGATATCCACTTCTAGGTCACGCCAAGGCAACAGCTCAATATCAGCAAGATGTAAGATACGAATGGTATCGAACTCACCCTTGTCTTCAGCACCAATGCCGTGATGGACATAGATGTGCTCTTGATCGTTGGAGATTTTCTTGCCGAAGCGGCCGTGACTAGTGTCGTACTGCAATAGGTGAGCCATAGCGTCAGGCTGAGCAAGCTCATTGACCGCTACTACTTTGATTTGTTGGCTTTTGCCACTTTCATAGACAGCGCGCAATACATTACGCCCTATTCGTCCAAATCCATTTATCGCGACTTTTAGCATAGTTCCGTACATCTAACCAAAATTTCGTGCAACAGATGATAACTGAATCCTACCCAAAAGGCATTACTTGAATAACTCAGCTTGTTCATGACAGATTGATCTGTTGCTTATAGAGATGAGTCTAGGAGAAACAAATCCCAGAGACAAAAAACCGAGCTCAGCGCTCGGTTTTTTTATTCATTTCATTGTTAGCACTAAGCTAGCAATCAATGATTAAGCAAGAAGCTCTTTCGCGGTGTTTACTACGTTTTCAGTAGTGAAACCGAACATCTTGAATAGCTCGCCTGCTGGTGCAGATTCGCCGAACGTTGTCATACCGATGATCTT